>JBAWXL010000207.1:0-8659 GCA_037144095.1 Bacteroidota bacterium | reverse complement strand
ATTCCAAGCGAAAGTTCAGGAGATATGTTGATAAAAGTAACGATGGTCTTATTAGATCAATTGTTGTTAAACAGCCCACACTATGACAGGCTTCATAACCGCGAACTTTTAACTGAAAAAACAGGCATTTCCTTTGCAGAATATTTGAGAATTAGAACAAAATGCATGGATGAAACAAAAAAGAAAATATCTTTTAGTCCGCTTCAGGGAGTGAGGTTGGTTCAGCTTTTTGATAGTGCTGCTCAGTTTGTGTTGAGCAGCAAATTCGACAGGATAGCTAAAGTAATGAATAAAGCTGGACTAAACAAAGAAAACATCAAGTCCTATTTATCCGAAATCGACAATTTCAACCAACAAATGGAAGCTATGATGAAAGGATATTTAGACGAAAAACTTTTCCCAATGAATCTGAACCAATGGGCTTCGGAAATAAAATAATCTCTTTTCTTTGTTGAAAATATCTTGATTTTTCAACTCATCGGGAGTATTGTATTGCAGATATGTTACAATTTAATAATGGCATTTTAAAAGCTTTTATGCTTGAAATTTGCATTTTAGCATCTGGGTTTTATGCTATGATTTCCAATGGATGAATATTTTGTTCAATAAAAAATTAAGCAATTGAATTTAATTGTAATTTTATCCTGTTTTATCAAGCTATAAAAAGAACAGTTTTGTGCAATCTTGTAAAGATAAATAAGCAAATTCTTCATTTGTATTGTGCTGAATATTAATATACAAAAAACATGACAGACGAAAAAAAGCCCCTTTCCGGCAACGAAAGAAGATTTGAAAAGTTAGACACTCACATTTACAGACTTGCAGCAGATGCCTCCAGTGCAGTGGCAACGCAAATAGCAAGGGTGATAAAAGAAAAGCAGGCAGAGAACAAGCTTTGTGTGCTAGGGTTGGCAACCGGTTCGACACCTGTAACGGTTTACGACGAACTCATTCGAATGCATAAAAGCGAAGGTTTGTCATTTAAGAACGTTATTACTTTCAATTTGGATGAATATTATCCTATGCATCCCAATTCCTTGCAAAGCTATCATCGTTTTATGAAGGAATATCTGTTCGACCATATCGATATTCTGCCCGAAAACATTCATATTCCTGATGGGAGGATTAGCAAAGAAAACATTAGCGCCTGGTGTCAGTCGTATGAAGACAAAATTGATTCCTATGGAGGAATTGATTTACAGATATTGGGCATCGGGCGAACCGGTCATATTGGTTTCAACGAGCCGGGTTCGCCTATTAATTCAATCACACGTATGGTAACGCTCGACCATCTCACCCGTATGGATGCTGCCACCGATTTCTTTGGCGAAGAGAATGTTCCGCTAAAAGCCATCACCATGGGAGTGGGCACCATACTCAAAGCCAAGAGGATTATCCTGATGGCTTGGGGCGAAGGAAAAGCTGCCATAATTCAAAAAGCTGTTGAAGGGGAGGTTACGGACAGCGTGCCTACCACCTATCTTCAAAATCATCCTAATGTTGATGTAATCATTGACGATGCTGCCTCTGCCGAACTCACCCGTGTTAAAACCCCCTGGCTGGTTTCGGATTGTGTTTGGACAGATAGCCTCATACATAAAGCAGTGATTTGGCTTTGCATTAAATTGAATAAACCCATCTTAAAACTCACCGACAGGGATTATAACGATAATCGCATGAGCGATTTGGTTACTGAAAAAGGACCGGCAAATAAGATTAATATTGATGTTTTTAATATTTTGCAACGCACTATTACGGGTTGGCCAGGAGGAAAACCCAATGCAGACGACACCTTCCGGCCCGAACGGGCAAAGCCTTTTCCTAAAAAGGTATTGGTATTTAGCCCACATCCCGATGATGATGTTATTTCGATGGGAGGCACACTTGCCCGTCTTGCCGAGCAAGGCCATGATGTGCATGTGGTGTATCAAACTTCTGGCAACATTGCCATTTTCGATCATGATGTGATTCGCTATTTGCAATTTGTGAAAGAATATAAAAAGATATTTAATCTTGAAGGGAAAGATTCAGACGAAAAGTATCAATTGCTTAAAGAAGAGATTGAAAATAAACAACTCGGGCAGGCTGATTCGGAAGAAGTGTTGAAAATCAAATCGGCTATCCGCAAAGGTGAAGCACTCTCGGCAGTTCGATATGTTTCTATTCCTGAGAATAAAGTGCATTTTTTGGATATGCCTTTCTACGATACGGGTAAAGTGAAGAAGAATCCGCTGAGTGAAGCAGACATTGCGATGATAGTTGACATGATAAAAACAATTAAACCTCATCAGATATATGCTGCCGGTGATCTTTCGGATCCCCACGGAACTCATAGGGTGTGTATGAATGCCATTATTCAGGCATTAAGCCGTTTGAAAAACGAAGATTGGATGATAGATTGCAGGGTGTGGCTATATCGTGGGGCATGGCAAGAGTGGAATGTCGACCAAGTGGACATGGCAGTTCCCTTGAGTCCTGAGGAGGTAATGAAAAAAAGAAACGCTATTTTTAAACATCAATCACAAAAAGACCGACCTTTGTTCCCGGGCTTCGACACAAGGGAATTCTGGCAAAGGGCTGAGCAACGAAATCATGCCACTGCTGTATTGTACGATAAGCTCGGCATGGCGGAATATGAAGCCATTGAAGTATTTGTAAGGTATAATTTTTAACATCATAAACATGACACAAAACACACAAGCAACCACAGGACAAAGCCGCAAAGATTACATCATGTCTATCAGCATCATCGGAATGCTGTTCTTCATTTTTGGATTCGTAACCTGGCTGAATGGAACCCTCATCCCTTTTCTAAAGATAGCCTGCAATTTGAACAATACGCAAGCATACTTCGTGACATTTGCCTTTTATATCTCTTATTTTGTAATGGCTTTGCCCATGGCTAAAGTGCTACATAAAACCGGTTTTAAAGGAGGTATGGCGCTGGGTTTATTATTAATGGCTGTGGGTTCGCTCATCTTCATACCTGCTGCCGGCAGTCGTAACTTTGTGCTTTTCCTGGCAGGTTTATTTATGCAGGGAACCGGACTCACTATTTTGCAGACCGCTTCCAATCCTTATATTGCAATACTTGGACCCATGGAAAGTGCTGCCAAGCGCATCAGTATTATGGGCATTTGCAACAAGGTGGCAGGGGTTATCAGTCCATTGATTTTGGGAGCCATTGTTTTAAAGAACATCGACCCCCTGAAAGAAAAACTAGCCGCAACAGTTGATCTTTCCCAAAAGTCGCTTTTGCTTGATAGTTTATCTTCCAGAATAATATTTCCTTATATCATAATGGCAATAACTCTGGTGATTCTGGCTATGTTAGTAAAAATATCTCCACTGCCCGATATTGATACTGATAAAGAAGAAAACCATATTAACGAATCGAATGGGACTAAAACTAACATCTTTCAATTTCCACATTTAATACTGGGTTTTGTTGCCATTTTCTTTTGTGTAGGAGTGGAAGTAATTGCAGGTGATACTATTATCCTATACGGACAATCACAGGGTATTGCTCTGGCTGATGCGAAGACATTCACATCATATACCCTATTTGCAATGGTGTTGGGTTATATTGTTGGAATTGCTGCCATCCCACGTTTAATTAAACAAGAAAATGCACTTGGCGTTTCAGCCTTATTAGGCATGCTTTTCTCTTTGCTTGCTATCTTTAGCAGTGGATTCACTTCGGTCCTGTTTATTGCCATTTTGGGTTTTGCCAATGCCGTGATGTGGCCTGCCATTTGGCCTCTAGCCATTAAAGGTTTAGGCAAATTCACCAAAACCGGCTCGGCTATACTCATCATGGGTATTGCCGGTGGAGCCACTTTACCCCTATTATATGGCAGGCTTGCCGATGTGGCTTCAATTGGCTCACAATACGCCTATTTCATCCTATTGCCCTGCTATTTGTTCATTCTATACTATGCTTTTAGCGGGCATAAAATGGGAATAAGAAATAACGCTTAAACAGTTTTAAAACATTTCTTTAATACATCAATCCTTCAACATCATGAAAAAGAAACTATTCAGCCTGATATTATTAAGTTTCGGTTTTCTAACAGGAATAGCACAGCCTGTCAACACCAACATCAGCAATGGAGTTATCTTTGACGGAGAACCCTATGTAGCGGTTAATCCAACCAATCCTCAAAACCTTGTGGCAGCTTGGATGGGCATTAAACTCATCTCAGGACAATTCCCAGTTTCTATAAGAACAAGGGCAAGTTTCGATGGAGGAAACACCTGGAGTACGGCTATTATGATGCCTCATTTTGGCAGCGGTTTTGGCTCTGCCGACCCTTCAATGGCATTCGATAAAAATGGTTTGTTGTATGTTTGTTACATTGATTACAGACAAAGCCCCGATAGCGGAGGCGTGTACGTAGCCCGTTCGCATGATGGAGGTTTGACCTGGGACAGTCCTTCGAAAGCATTCGATGCTTATGATGTGGCAGCCAAACGCCCCATCGACCGTCCCTGGCTTGTGGTCGACAATTCAAATACTCCCAACTTTGGAACCTTATACATCACCACCAAACCTGCCCCCTGGATTCCGACTCCAAACCGGAACTATTATAAAGTATCGCTCGATAGCGGACACACTTGGTCGACCATCTCAAATGTGGATGGGGGAACTCATCTGGTGGGAAGTGCAATTGCAGCCCCAATGGCGACTCCAGCCACCACTGTGAGTGGAAAATTCTGTGCAGTGTATCCAAGTTATGTTGGAAGCCAAAACGTTTACCCTGCTTATTATCTTGCCACTTCTGCAGATAAGGGGCAAACCTTCAGTTATACCACTGTTTATAGTGCTTTACCCGGCGCAAACGATACCAATTACAAGAACGGCTATCAATTGATTACGCATCCAACGGATAGCAATAAGATGGTTTTCCTGAGTCCCGATGCGCTGAACGGGGACGATGATATTATGGCATATAGCAGCACCAACGGGGGGCAAACCTGGGCAACACCGGTCAGGGTGAATGACGACACGGTGGGAAATGGAAAGGGGCAGGACATGGTTTGGGGAGCCTACAATGAGCAGGGAAATATTATTGTTACGTGGCGCGACCGACGCAGCGCAAGCGCTAATGGATTTTGGAACGCCGGTTATGATTTCTATTATGCCATCAGCACCAACAATGGACAAACTTTTTCTGCCAATCAAAAACTATCGAGTCAGTTTGTGGCTTTCGACACCCTCATTGTTCAGAATGGAAACGACTTTATGAGTTGCGTTTACAGGGCTGATACGCTCTATGCTGTGTGGGGCGATACGCGAAACAGCAAAATGAATATCTATTTTACAAAGGTGATTGTCAGCACCAATACCAACGTTAGCGAGACTTTGCTCGAAGGCGAGGAAGCTCAGTTCCGGGTTTTCCCCAATCCTGCTCTTAAGGAATTACAAGTGACTGCTTCTGAGCAATTGATAGGGAAAGATGTCGCTGTTTTTGATGTAAGTGGCAAGATGCTTTATCATGCTAAGCTTCAAGATAAGAATATAAAAATCAATATACAACCATTTGAAAATGGCATCTATTTCCTGAAAATTGGAAATGAAGTAAAGCGCTTCGTGAAGGGGTAGTCTGTTTTCTTTATCCAGTTTATCTTCTTCAATTAATATTATTCAACATTAGGAATAATAATGTAAGGTTGCTGATTTACATATAGATAGAAATCTATCACTATAATACCGAAGCTCGGTTGCCTATGTGCAGAAATCTGTAACTATATTACCGAGGCTCGGTTGCCTATATGCAGAAATCTGCAAATATATTTCCGAGAGTAGACTCCCTATATTCAAAAATCTTCAAACTTATAAGCAATCAAACCATTAACCCCATAACAAAATAATTCATTAACCAATCACTACATTACCATGAATGATCCGATTGGAGTCCTGAAGAAATTTTTATAATGTTATTATTGTTTAATATGCTATCCGGAAGGCTCTTATTTAAGACATACAACACATAACCCCTTTTGTTCAGATTCCAGATTTGTTCGGAAGAAGGAATGATGTTATAGGCATTGATATCGGTATAGAACATCATATCAATATTATATGGAAAAGGTACATTGAACAAAGCCGTGTTTTCGATGGGAGCCTGCATAGCTGCTTGAAGTTTAGGATATTCTTGTTTGTTGTGAATACGCTCAAAACGAGGCAGGTTTCCCAAATATTGAGTGCTGTGTTCGAATTGCATTTGATCTACATTGAAAACATTATATCCTAACAAAAGAAAAGCATAAATGGCAAGCATTAAGCTTATTCCATAACCCATCTTTTCCTTTATTTTAAGATAAAGCATCTCGAAAACAGCGCCCATCATCAACACTACAAAAGGGAAAATGATGATGGTGAACGATTGCATTTTGGTTTTGGCAAGGCTATAAAACAGTAAGGGTAAGACGATCCAAAGACTGATGGAGATTCGACCGCTGCGTTTTAGTATCAGGAAAATGCCAATGAATAAGATGGGAAGGATGATATAATAATTAAAAGGGGCATAAATCTGGTTCATCATATCGAAATGAAACTTCCAATTGCCGGCGTGGCTTTCAATCACTTGCGTGAAGTGGCGGGCATTTAAAGCAAATTCATATTTCGCTTCCTGCGGAAAACGGATGAAAGTGTATAAAGTCCAGGGAATGAAAAGGAGGAGACTTATACCCAGGCTTTTCAGTAAGGGGATGAAGCTCTTAAAGAAATCAGATTTCGATTTTCTGTAATCGAGCAGGAGGTTGGCACCCCAAGTGGAATATACCAGCAAACCCACCACCCATTTGGTGAGAACTGCAAAACCTGCAAACACGCCTATCCATATTAACCAATGTTTCTTTTGCGAATGAAGATATTCGAGATAAGCCCAACAACTTGCGCCAATATAAATCATGAAAATCACATCGTTTTCGGCAAGGGGATAACGCCCACTGGTGAGATTGTTCACAAAGAAACTGAGCACAAAAAACAAAGCCGCAATGTAGCCCGTTGCTTTAGAAACCAACAAAACACCCATCCGATACAGCACCGGAATGAAGAGGATGCTCAACACAAAGGTGGGCAAACGATAGGCAATTTCGTTGGCTCCGAATATCTTAATACAGATTGCACTCTGCCACAAAAACAAGGGCTGTTTATGCAACCAAATATGATTAGCCGTCCAGCTAGTGAAGTCATATCCTATTAATGGGTTTTTATAAAGCATGGGTTTAAGGGGGAAGTTTGCCATGTTTTTGGCTACGAGGGCATGAAAACTTTCGTCCCAGGCATTAACAAAGCCATCCACACTGATGATGAAATACTTCAATGGAATGGCGGCTAATATGAGTAACATTAATGCCAACTTATATCTTTTTAAAAAGAAAAGGCATCCTGAGGCAACCAGAAGCACAACAGATATACCCAATAAAACCTGATGAAAAGTACTGAAATATGAATGAAACATTACGAATGAATTTTGATTTCTACCTAAGAATTAATATTTCCGGCTTCACTTTGATACTATAAAACCGGATGTTTAATGATGAGGTAAAATTAAAGAAATCTTTTGACAACACAATTCTGAGCTATAAAACATCAAATCAAATGGGCTATATTACCTCAGACTTACGCCTAACGCCTAATACAATTCTAATTAAACTCTTCTTCCAATATGTTTTTCAGCTTCGAGGGAGTTAAATCGATTTGAATTTCGGTTCCTTTACAAAAAGAGATTTTACCACTTTGTTCAGAAACGATGATGGCTATGGCATCAGAAACTTCAGTAATTCCAAGGGCTGAACGGTGACGCAAACCCAACTCGGCGGGGAGGTTGGTGTTTCCCGAAACAGGCAGAATGCAACGTGCAGCCTTAATACGGTTGTATAAAATAATCATAGCCCCATCGTGCAGTGGACTGTTTTTATAAAATATATTTTCGATTAATTGTTGCGAAACCGTGGCATCAATTGGCTCACCTGTGTTGACAAACTGAAACAATTCGTTGCGGCGGGCTAACACAATTAAGGCTCCGGTTTGCGAAGCCGACATCTTCTGACATGCCTGAACTATGGGATTGATATCCAGCTTCAGTTGGGTATATAAATTCAATTTAGAGAAGAGATACCCGCGTCGCTTTTTCTTCATAAACGAAGGGGTCCCCAATAACAAAAGAAACTGACGTATTTCGGGCTGAAAGACCACTATCAGCGCTATCACTCCCACGCTGATGAATTGCCCCAGTATCTCGGATAGCAGCTCCATTTCGAGCAATTTTACCAGCTTCCATATTAAATAGATGGAAGCGATGCCCAGAAATATATTTATGGCAACGGTTCCTTTTATCAAACGATAGGTTTGATATAATAAAACGGCTACCAATAGAATATCAATTACATCTATCAGGCGTATGCTGAACCAACTGTTGAGGATGAGGGCTATCATTTATTTTATTTCGCAATGAGACTGCAAAGATATTAATCAAATAGGGTTTTGGACAAATTATATAAATAAATTTGGAAAATTGTGTTAGGCTGAAGGAAATTAGGCTGAAGGTTTTTAGACTGAAGGCTGAAGGAGGGAGTTAGGCTGATAGACCTTTAGCTGTTTAGACATTTAGGTTTTTAGGGAAAGACCCAAGCCCCAAATCTACCTAAC
>JBAWXL010000206.1:0-8721 GCA_037144095.1 Bacteroidota bacterium | reverse complement strand
CCACTGATTCACAGATTTATTTTTAAGTTGTAAACCATAGCAAAACACTAATCTGTGAATCTGTGGCATTTTTTATTTCTCTTTTCTCCCAAAGAAAACTTCATATTGGATTTGTAATTTTTTCTTAATTCTTCATAACTCACTCATATTCTAACTCGTACAAAGACGAAAAAATATTTTTCAATTTCTCATCTTTTCGAAAACGCTGGAATTGCCTAATTCTCTAAGGATACAAGCCGCCACGGGAATTCACCGTATGACTTTTCCCGACTTTTCTCATATTGGGCATCGGCGTACATTATTTTTGCTTCTTTTTAAATCAGACCCTAAAATGAAAAAATCAGCCCTCATTTCTCTCCCCACTTCCGAAACGGAAGCTGCCCAATATAAGGCACAGCAAAGGCTCCAAATGGAAAGAAAATCGCATTTCAATAAAGCGCCACCCACTGTTGGCTGGGTTATAACTACCTATAACCACCGGTAGCCAGTCGCCGGATTTCGGATTCAGCCGCCGAAATGTGTCCTAAACCCGAATTATTAACCCCCCTAAAACAGAAAACCATGGGAAAAAATGCAAATGTTGTTGCCAACAAAAAGCGCTGTATAGCAGCCTGGCGAATCAAGACAAATGTATCGGAAAAAGCCGATTACTTTGAAGCTGCGTGGAATAAGATGAAACTTAATTCGCTGTTTTCGACCTTTGTGACCGAAATCACTGCCGCCATTGCCCTAATCGCTATTTTTCGCACCGCCATCCAAAGTGCACAAGGTGGTGGTGGAGGCAAAGTTGCTGAGAGGAAAACTGCTGAACTCAATGTAGATATTGCTGCCGACAGCATGCTATATTTCGTTCAGAAAGTTGCCGATGCAAATATGGTTAATGGCGCAGCCATCATCGAAAGTGTTGATGCCTATGTCATTACCCGTTCGAAGGTCGAAAAAGATGAGTTTGAAGTGTATCACGGAGTAAAATCCGGTTCCTTCGATTTCTATCATAAACCGCTCGACGGAAGGTTTGCAGTGTTGTTTATGATGAGCACCGATAATGTCCATTGGGATTTAGCCGACTTTAGCCATTCTTCAAAAGGCTATATAGAAGGCTTGATCGTTGGACAGCGGTATTATTTCAAGTCGATGACCTCTTCGGCTAACGGAAAAAGTGGCTGGAGTGTTACCATTGATATCTTATGTGAATAACATAAATGTGCTTTTGTCCTGTAAATAAGAGCACTATGCGTTGCGGAGTTCTTTGAAAAGCCTGGAATGACACTTTTAAGCAAAAAATGACAGATTTAAATAAAAAACGTCGTGTCTAAATAAAACACGACAGATCTAAGCAAAATATGTCGTATCTAAATAAAAAAAGACGTATTTAAGCAAAAAACGTCGTATTTAAATAAAAAAAGACAGATTTAAGCAAAAAACGTCGTGTCTAAATAAAAAAAGACAGATTTAAGCAAAAAAAGACATTTCTAAGCAAAACATGACAGATTTAAGCAAAAGATGTCATGAATAGTAAAAACAGCACCTTTGGTAGATTTGGGGTGCTGTTTTTGTTTTTTGGGGGGTGGGGAAAATTATTTTTGACGATTGGGAGGAGTGTAAGGAAATATTTGTAATTTTGGGGAAGAATTATCAAATTTTCAAAAATCAATACTTTCATTTACAATGAAGCATCTTTTCTTCTATTTCAATAAAAAAATATTTTTTGTCGTATTGATTTCACTCTTTTTTTCTCTTGCTAATGGACAAACTGATGATTCTTATATCATTAAAAAACACATATGCGAAACCTTATTAATCCCTAATTCTTTTAAATACCAGCAATTTAAACTAAAGAAGACAATAACAAATCAGGATTTATACAATAAAGAAAAACAAGAAGAAAAAGAATGGTCATTAAAACTTGATTCAATAAATAGGATATTAAAAAGGACGGATTCTATATACGAACAGAATAAAAATACAATTAGCAAAATTAATACTGTTCTAAGGGAAAATGATTTTCAAATCAAAAAAAGAACTGATTTACTTTTAAATGGTCAAGCTGAAACCGAAAATTACAAGAAGCTTCTAGATTCTTTGCTTAAGAAAGAAACAGTAGATTCTTTAATTATTGAAAGAAAAACATTAGAACAAAACAATGAATTAATTGATGACATATTAAAAGACAAAGAACAAATAGTGACTCAGATTGAACTTATTAAATTAAACAAGAAAGATTTACTTAATGAGGGATTAACTGTAAAAACTTCTACTTATTATATTGTGTATTCAGCGCAAGGCAAATTAGGTAACACCATAACCAAAGAAGCAAATGTTACTGTTTCGAACAAAAAAGTAATTGAATTTGAAGATTATTAAATGCCCCCCTCTGAGCGGCATATATAAAAATAAGAAATGCAGTTAAGCGGAAATTGGATTTCCCCCCGCTGAGCAGGAAATGTTTGCTTATTTGACTTTTCAATTCGCAAATCCCGTTTCCTCCAAATTATTTACTATTTTTGTACTGTGATTAATTCACACTTAAAAGACTTATTTATATTATTAAACAAAAGAGAAATCAACCAACAACTAAAATTATGGACAATATCATTCAGCTTAAAATCACCTTAAAAGATAGCAAACCTCCTATTTGGAGGCGTGTACTCGTTGAGAAAAACACCACATTCGAAAGGCTTCATTATATAATTCAACTTGTAATGAATTGGTCTAATTGTCATCTACACGATTTTGAAGTGAATGGATACCATATTTCTATAAAAGACGAGGAATCAGACGAAGATACAGTTGACGCATCAAGCGTAACATTAGAAAATATTGTTACAAGCGAAAAAGATAAGTTTTTATATGTGTATGATTTTGGCGATAGTTGGGAACATCAAATTGTTGTCGAAAAATTTCTGCCAACAGATAGCAAATTGAAGTATCCCGTTTGTACGGGTGGAAAACTCTCAAGCCCTCCGGAAGATTGTGGAGGCATTCCCGGGTATTATTATATGTTGGAAGTGCTCAACAACAAAAAACATCCCGAAAGGAAGGAAATGTTAGAGTGGGTAGGCGGCAAATTCGACCCTGATTTTTTCGACATAGAAGATATTAATGAAGGGCTGGATTCTCTTGACGACTATATAGACGCGATGAGAGATTTGCATAATGATTTTTTCTAATCACTCAAACTATGCAACTAATTTCGAATTAAATAATTCCCCCTCCTGAGCGGCATATATATATAAATACCCGATGCAGTTAAGTGGTAATTGCATTTCCGCTTTGAACAATTTATGACATGTAATCAGTCCTTTATCACATTAATAAAATTCATCTTCACTATCATCTTTTTTCTTTTTATCCAATAAATATTTGAAGCTGGTTAAAAAGCCAACCCAAAGAAACAGACATATCATAAGCTTCATAATACACCCGCTAAACAAACTTGTAAAGGAATAAATCTCGGCAAAACCTGGATAAAAACTCAAGTACAAAACCTCAACTTTTTGTCCGACATAAACAATTTTCTCAGCATCAATGCCTCCCTCAAAAATTATCCTACAAGAGTCAGACGTATAAAATTCAACCACCGGATAATTCATCCTACTCCTGCTGACTATTAAGTATTCTTTATTGATATACTTAACCTTAGCAAGAGTTTTCTCTCCAATCGTTAGCAACAATAAAGGCTTATTACAACAACCTAAAAATATTGCCATTAAGCCAATAATAAAAACTTTTTTAGTTCTCTTACCCATAACATGATTAAGTCTGTTATAAAATATATAGGGATAAATATCAAACAAAAATAATTAAAAAATCAATTTCAAACATTCCCCCTCTCAATATAGGTTAATTCAAAAGATAATATTGCCCTAAGAACTTCTTTAACAAAAGATATCGAATGTAGCTGCGTCTAATGAAAATATTATAGATATAATTCAGGATAAGCATTTTACAGTAATAATTTTATTTTGAAATGCATTAACATTTTTTGTGAATAATTTTCTTTATTGATGAGTATTACAATTTAATAATTATTCGTAATTTTGCAAACCAACCAACCAATTTTATTTATATGAAAAAAATATTCTTTTCTCTCGTGGCAATAATGTCCTTTTTAGGACTATCAGCCCAAAATCAACAAGATGATGGCAAAGTAACCATGATTAAAAGTGAGTTCACCGGCATCTCCCGTCCTTTGCGCGACTTGTTCGAAGAAAAAGTTCCAAATCAAAGTACCAATTTCATCGAACATGACGGTATGTTTGAATCAAAAGACCGCGAAGGTCGCATCCCTCAAACTTTCGTTCCCATCAACGAAATTGATCCTGTTATTCAATCTGAGCCAGGAACTTATCAAGCAAAAACCTTGATCAACTGGGCCGGACAATCCGATGGTAGCTGCCCTCCGGATCCAACGGGTGCATGTGGAACCAATTATTATGTTCAAATGGTAAATGCCACCCCTATTAAAGTTTTCAACAAAACCACTGGGGCTCAGGTTGGCACTGTTAAACAATTAGGTAGTTTATGGGGCTCAAACACCAATGAAGGTGACCCAATAGTATTATATGATAAATTTGCTGACAGATGGTTTTTAAGTCAATTCCAATCTTCTGGAAACAAAACCAATATTGCCATTTCAACTACTAACGACCCAACCGGAACCTATTATACCTATCAATTCACCAATGCTTCTTTCCCTGATTATCAAAAATTTTCTGTTTGGCAAGATGGCTATTATATGACCTCTAACCAAAGCAACCAAAATGTATATGTTTTCCAACGTTCTGTGATGTTAACTGGTGGCACACCTAAGGCATTTTATAAAACCTTTTCTCCTTCGGTAGGAACAGGATTCTTTTGCCCACTACCTGCTGATGCAGATGGAACATTGCCACCGGCCGGTACTCCTTGCCCGGTTTTCAGCTACGAAGATAATGGCTGGGGAGGATCACACACGGATGCTATTAACGTTTATAGCTTTACAGTAGATTGGTCTCCTGCTACTCCCACCGCCACTGTTGCTTCTCAGCATTTAGCTAGTGCCGCTTTTGATGCGTCCTATAATTCTAGTTGGAACGATATATCGCAATACGGTAGCACGCAAATGTTAGATGGTATTGGAGGTGTATGTACATTCAGAGCACAACACAGAGTTTGGACAGGATATAATTCAGTTGTTCTATGTATGGGTGTAAAAACCGGTGTAGGTACACAAAGAAGTATTCGCTGGTATGAATTACGCAACACAGGTGGAACCTGGAGCATTTATCAACAAAGCACCTATGCTCCTGCTGATGGTTTAAATCGTTGGGTGGGCAGCATTGCTATGGATGATAATGGTTCTATTGGCATGGCATTTTCAGTAACAGGATCAGGTGGAACAGGTGGAAACGTTTATCCAAGCCTTGCATACACAGGTCGCAGAGCAACAGATCCATTAGGAACAATGACGTTCGCAGAAACTATTGCACAAACAGGCACAGGAGCCATTACTGGTTGTTCTAACCGTTTTGGGGATTATTCTCACACTTCCCTAGACCCTTCAGATGGTGTTACTTTTTGGCACACTGGAGAATATGGTTCAAGTAGTGGATCGGGTGGTTATGGAACACGTATTTTTACTTTCCAAATCCCAACCAATGTCGGTATAAACGAAAGTAAAGTACAAAATACACCTGGCCTTACAGTATATCAATCTGGTTCAGATTTAAATGTAAAAGCAAATAACTTACCTTCAAACAATCAAATGGTAGTTGATTTATTTGACATTAACGGACAAATAATAAAAGGCAAAATCATCGCTCCTACTACAAATGCATTTGAAACTTCTCTGAATGTGACAGGACTTGCTGCCGGAACTTATTTGGTTAGAGTTGGAGAACCCAACACAGCATTCCAAAAAGTTACTAAAGTAGTGATTGAATAATCCTTTCCTTTTTTCATTAAAAACACTCAAACATTTTAATTTTGTTTGAGTGTTTTTTTTAACCTTTAAGTGAAGGCGGTTGCGATTGCCTTTCTAATATGCAATGGCAGACCAAAGCAGAAGTACAAGAAAAAGATAAATGGGGAAAAAAGTAATGTCGAATTACATCTAATATGCCATTTTGGGACGCTTGATGTTTCATTCATGACTTTGTGAAAATAGGACAATGAGAAGATAAAGGTCATTAAATAAGGAGAACCTTCTTTTCATGAAAATTTACTGACGATTTATTTTCATTCAAAATACGAATTAAATAAATTCTGCTTATCTTTGTATTGAAAATAAAGTTCAAATCTTTTTCAGAAGTTAAACATCAATGGGGAAAATTAATTACATCATAATTAAATCAAATGGCAATTGTAATTTAAACTGCACGTATTGCTATTATACCCACCATCAGCTCCCTGAATGGAAAACAGCTTTTGATATTGACCTTCTGGATTTAACTTTTAATAAACTTGCAGGTTACACAGACAAAGTTATCATTTGTTGGCATGGGGGTGAACCCTTGCTAAATGGATTAGATTATTTCAGAAAAGCAATGGAAATTCAGCAGAAATATAATCTGAAAGTCGAAAATAATTTACAAACAAACGGCACTTTGATTGATGATGATTGGGCTATATTCTTCAAAGAAAATAATTTTTCGATTGGAATAAGTCTCGATGGCGATGAAGGGATTCATGATTTAAATCGAAAACAAAAGAATAATTCTTCCTACGAAAAAACACTCAATGGGCTGAGACTATTAATGAAACATAAAACTAAACACGGAGTTTTATGCTATGCAAACTCTGAAACGGATAGTGTTTCTATTTTCCGACATTTCATTAAACTTGGAATAAAAAAGATAGATTTTCTACTTCCTATAATTTCTTATCAATCAATTGCTGAAGTTGATGTGGAAAAAGTAAGTAATTATTTCATCCGTCTATTTCATGAATGGTTTGACTTAGATAATCCGGAAATAAAAATCAGAATTTTCGACGACATGCTTTCGCTTTTATTGGGTGGAAAGGCAATGAACTGCATTTTTAAAAATCAATGCCAGGGTTTCATTACCATTGAGCCAAATGGCGATGTTGGAATATGCGAAAATCACAGAATAAACGGATTTGATAATTATCTTTTGAACAAAAATATTCTGACGGACGATTTTTTTTCAATAGAAAAAGAAAGTTTCAAAAGAAATGAAAACATTAACAAATTAGCAGAGGATTGCCTGAAATGCAATTTGTTACAAATCTGCAATGGCGGTTGTTCTGTTGAAAGATTCAATATGGGATATAAAAATAAAAATGTGTACTGTGATATATATAAGAATATTTTTTGTAATTTAGCCAATAAAATTTATGTTCAACCTTAAAAAATGATGTATTATGGAAAAAGAATTCGACTGTTATGTAGAGTTTAAATTTCAAAGTCTTACGATTGAAGAGATCCTGAGACTTCCTATTAAGAATGATGCCAGGACCAAAATTGTGATGGAAATATTAAGAAAACACGAAGAACGGGGAGAGCCGGTCTATACTGAAAGGGATTTATTCAGTTGGGCCGACCAATGGAGAGATCATATTCCTGACTAAATATTAGTTAGACATAATTACTACAAATATTTAATAGCGCTTATTAATTTAGAATATTCTATTTGAAAGCATTTGCAAAGGCTTACAGATATAAATAAAACACATTTCTAACTTAATTTGACTTTATAATATTTCGTAATGTATTTTCAGAATAATAAGTAACTTTATTGCTCTGATAGATATACTTTGCCAAAAATCCACCTGAATAAATTATATACCTAATCAGAGACTATGAGAAGCCTGCTTGCTTATCTTTTATTACTATTTCTTTTCTTTTCTTGCAAGCAGCAGGAAGAAAAGAAAAACTTAAGCTCTCATTCTCCTTTGGTGGAAGATACCAATGGAGATATTGTTCATACTGATTTGATGGGAAAGTCAAATGTTGTTTTTTTTGACAGCAGTAAAATTAAGAAAATTGCAGTCACTATACCCGGCATTTTACCCCTTAACAATAATATTTACCCGGTTGGGAAACCTACGATAATCAAGGCGGGAAATCCTAAAATAACATTTCCGGGGCAAAACCCTTATGAAAAGCCAAACTTTATTGCTGCCCATGATAGCTCATACATTGCAGGAACACCCTATGTTGTTGAAGCTAAAGCTCCAAACACCAAAGATCAGAACTCTCAGAATTTTTCTTCTTATAGCAAATTACAAGGACTAAAACAACAGAACATCTATTGCATGCTGGAGGATAAATTGGGCAACCTATGGTTTGGCACTAATGGCGGCGGTGTGAGCAAGTTCGATGGAAAATCATTTTCTCATTATACTACAAAAGAAGGTCTGGCGAGCAATGTGGTTCGTTGTATGATGGAAGACAAGAAAGGAAACCTTTGGTTCGGGTTTTTCAACGGAGGCTTTTGCCGTTATGATGGAACTTCTTTCACCCGTTTTAGCGCTAAAGAAGGGTTTTTTAACAATGATATCTTTTGTATGCTGGAAGATAAAAACGGAATCATTTGGTTGGGGACTAATGGTGGCGGTGTTTGCCGTTTCGATGGGAAAAACTTTAGCAATTATACAGAAAAGGAAGGTCTGTCGAATAATTTCGTATTAAGTATATTGCAAGATAAAAGTGGAAAATTGTGGTTTGGTACTAATGGTGGCGGAGTTTGCCGTTTCGATGGTAAGTTGTTTGCAAAC
>JBAWXL010000205.1:0-8794 GCA_037144095.1 Bacteroidota bacterium | reverse complement strand
TTTCTTGCCACCTTACAGTCCAGAACTCAATCGAATTGAAAAGTATTGGCACAAGGTGAAGTATGAATTGATGGAATTCAAGACGCGAAATGAAAAAAACCTTGAAGAAGATGTTCGAAAAATCTTAGCTGGTTTTGGTACTGATTACGTAATGACTTTTTGATGAGCGCTTACACGAAGCGATGCTTCGGAGTATTTACTTGTAGAGATTAAATTGCCTGAATAAACATTCTTAGACAGCGAACCTATTCCATAACTAATTGCTATTGTAAACCATAATGGCGGCCAAGTAAAAAATGCCCATGCAGTTGACATTACCAATACAAGCACAACCATACCTTTTTTATATAAGTAATCAACAGTAAATACCGACAAGCTATTATCTCTATATTTAAAACGATTATCTTTAAATAAATAATAAAGATAGACTACAAACAAAGATAAACCAAAAAAGCCTAAATGTGTTTGTATAGATAAAAATAAACTATGCGCGAAAGTCCCTTCGCCAGTTGTCAGTCTATCGACAATCACATTACCAAATAAAGGATTATATTCAAGCTGATAATAATAATATTTCAACAAGTCTACTCTTGACTCTACTGAGCCTTGACTATTATGAGAGTACCCTTGATCAGCAAATATTCGTAATGCCAACAAGTCAATGTGAAATATTTGAGTTATAACATAATATAAAGATAGTATAAGTATTGATATAACTGTTATCAGTTTAAATATTTTTTTTATAACAAATGAGCGTGGCTTGTAATTTACCATAATCACTGTGTAAATAAATACAAAAAGAACAAACGCAGCTCCACTATTAGATCTATACAACTGTGACAGGAGAAGCAGTATCACTGAAATACCAGCATAAAACGCTATCGCGACAACCGCAAAATAACGACTGATAGCATAATTCAAACCATAAAAAAACACATATGATATTAATACATGGGACATCGATATATAATCACCTATCTTTTGATAATCATTTCTCTGCTCATCAAGTATAAATAACTCAACATTCATTTTACCTGTATTCTGCATATACAAAGAACCTACTACAAAAAAAATAAAAGACAAAAAGAGGAAATAATATACATTAAACCCATACGATGCACCAGACATCAATCTAGCCTTTATTATTTCACGAAGTATACCTGCCGCAGTAATTCCGATCAAGTAAAACACGAAAAGCCCACCTGTCGGCCCAATAGTATGATTGATAATAAAATTAAAGTTACCCGTATCAACAATAGATTTTAGCAGAAAATATACATAAAAAATTATCAATATAGATGTTGAACGATTTATTGTAAGTTTTTTTATGGGGATAACACGTAAAATATTTATTACTATTGCAGCTATTGTCGCAATAACCAGAACAGGTCGACTTCCACTGAACTCTGTTGAAGAGAACCCTGCATAAATCATACCACAAGTAACACCTGTAATGATTAACCAGTCTACATATTTATTTGCATGGGGTTTTAGCACCATCATGTCTCTATATCTAATTAGTGGTATTTACAGAACATTCGACCAGACCAAATCAAAGACATATTACTCCAGCAATTATTCACATCAATTCTTAGCATATCTAACATTCATGTGATCAAAGAACTTTTAAAGTTTTTCTATGATATTAAAATGAGAAAGCAATACCGAAACGTTATGTGATTTATGGATAAATTAACTTATTGACATCCTGCAACGCTGTCAACTTTCGCCTTAAGCGGCTTGGAATTCAACGTTGTGAAATTAAATTTTCATAAATATAGCGTGCTTCGGGAACATGGAAATAACTGTTATGCCAGAGAAACGTGAACTGACCTCCGATTGAAAGCGCATTATTTTTTAATGTTTGCATATATTTCAATGCTTCATCAGTATATCCCATAGCCATGTATTGATCAGCGATTATAGATCCTTCCATCATCACTAATGGTCGTTGTTTCAGTTTCATTACTTTACGCTCTATGAGATCGAACATTGTATAATCTCGACTCGTCCCACAGCGAAAGCCAGGACAATCTGCGTATGTTAACGTCGAATCATAACTCATCCCAGAACCTTCCCAGTTGCGTGCGGTTTGTGGCGAGCGCCATCGCAAGTAATGTTGTCTACCACCCAGTTCTGCGTATGAAATGTTCTCATGATGCAAAGTGCTGCGAAGGATCTCTGCCTCACGCTGCATCTGCTCAGGACTTAAATATGTACTGTAACTTGGATGAAGGCCTATTTCATGCCCTCGTGAGTTAATACGATGCAGAAGCTGACGAATCCCCGATTCATCCATACGATAACGTGCATCGTATGGATGGGTATGTTCTGCTATAAAATAGAATGCCACACGGTTTCCAGCCTTTTCATTAACATCCATCATCCAGTTGATGTTTTCCCAATGTGGGTCGCCATTAAAATTACCACAAAAGGCTCGCCAACGGGGTTTGAAGTTTTTTAACGCTAATTGCGGATTCCGACGCTTGAGCACATCTGCAGCAATACCTCGGAGCATTGCATATTTTGAAAACTCAACTTCATAGGGACTATCAACATCACAGGTAACATACTGCTTATTAGATATTTGCTTTCGATGAATGTGTGGCCATAAACGCTGTATGGCTGACATAAGAATTTCAACATATTCGTCAATAATTGGTCTATCAAGAAAGCCTTCCTGATATGCTAATGAGGCGGTTGCAGGAAAACGGTCATGGTTGTCACGTTCTTTTTTCACCAGCTCCTCATATCGAACAAGCATGAAATATGTTGAGCCGAAAATGTCTATAGGCAAATCTATTATGTTATCTTCAACTCGAGCTTTCGGATTTTTATTACCATAAATCACGGGAATTAATGCATTAACTAAACTGATATCTGAACTTAACTCACCGGAATCCCATTTCTCCAATGGTTGTATTGGTAGACTATCACTATTAAGCCACTTATTTTTTATTTTACAGAAAAACGCATCCGGCAACCAAATCTCGCCAGGATATTCATTGTTATGAATACATATAGATTCACCATCTCTGATTTCGTGATACCATTTTATACCAAGAAAATCACTAAGTACTATCTCAAACGCATAACTACGTTCAAACTCATATCCAGACGGGGTACTAACAACCAACATATTTATCTTAAACGCACGAGTAGCGTCCCGTAAAAAAAATGAAACTAGTCTGAAATAACTTGAAAAAAGGCTATACCAAAACGAAATATATTCAAAATGTTTGTTTTCTATTACGTAATAAACGTTTGATAATAAATAATTGCGTAATATAGGGGCAGGAAAGGAAAATAAACTACTACCCCTATAAATCACGAAGTTAAGTCACTTAGAATTATATATCAGCGATCGTGTAATCGTAACAGCAAGTGATATAGCTAAGTCATCCCTTAACATGCGTTCACTTTTGCGTTGCGCTTCCCTTTAAGGGCTCAGTAAAAAGTCATTCCGTAATCATTCCCGAAATCAGACAATATTTTCCAAATATTGTCTTCAAGGGCTTTAGTATTTCTCGTTTTAAATTCCATAAATTTATACTTCATCTTATGCCACAGTTTTTCATTGCGATTGAGTATAGACAACCATTATGATAGACTCTAAAGGATGTCTTGCAGAGACAATCCTGAGAAAAGCACCTATACTTGCTGCTGATCGCCTCCTGTTCTGCGCGCTCTTCTTGGGTCAAGGTTACTTTGAATTTCTTCATGATCAATGGGGTATGTGTTGAGCATGACGGAAATATGGCATTTTTAATATGGCACGATTATCTTGACTTGACACTAATGAGTTTATAGATTATAAACCCAGCAGAACTCTATGGCTGCTTTTAAGCTGTTCTGCGCGCGCATTATACGGCGAGACTACAACACACTCTACAAAAAAAATATCAAAATATTTCAAAATGTATATCTATACTTATACTCTATAGCATATGCCTCCATCAACATCCCAACAGATAAATATACCTTATTACGCATTATATATTCATACAGAGAATAATCAGAATATTCCCAGCTCAGTCTACATAAAGCACACGATGAAAGATCACATAAATGCATACGAGGATTCAACCTTAGCTCCTCTACCTCAACATCGTAAGTAATCTTCATACTCGTAATTTTTGATGGAGCATATCCAACATATCCTTGACCTATAACAGCTCCTGCTGCCTGATATTTTGGAACAAATTTATTAACTCCATGACCAATACCACTCCAATTGAGTTGAAATAACTTGTTATTACCAGAACAGTCATTATATATAACACCTATCTGTGGTCTTTTCTGGCGATGTCCAAGCGTTCCTATTGCAACATGGGTTGTACCAAAACCATAAACTTTTTCGTCGGAACCTATTTTGAGGTTTTTTCCGCCATGCTGTATAAGAATTCGTAACACATCATAAGCATAACTGTTCGGTGTATGATTCTCCATTAACTCTTTAGCAAAATGCCCGATAGAAGCAAACTTTTGTATTGGATGAGAACTCCTAAAACTTCTTGAATCACGAATCATTGCATTAGCCAAAGCACCAGCATACGATGCAGATTTTGAATCTATAACAATACGTGAATTTATACGATTTAATGGCAATGGATAACAATTCACAAATGAGTCAGTAATAATTGTCCCTTTATCACCAACACACTCCACCAATGCATTGATTAGAGTTTGAGCACCACCTTCAACGTCTCCAATAGAAGACAATGAAGCCTTAACATTCAGCAAATCGCCACTCTTCACTCCTAATTTTGACAAATCTTGAACTAAATCGCTGCAAGTCATTTTTGGTTTGTTATTAGCCATTTAGTCCTCCTTTTTCGATTCAAACTCAAGAATATCAGAATATCTTTTTAGTATTCTTCTTGCCTGCTTTATTGTCGGAGGTGATACAAATTTATTATCAATAACCACAATACCTCGCCCTATCTCATTTGCATATTTTTCTCCTTCAATAACTGCTTTCGCAAAAATAACTTCATCATCTGATGGTGTATAACATTTTTTCACTATATCAATTTGTTTAGGACTTAATACCAGCATACCAGTAAAACCTAAATCTCTTCCAACGGTTGCAAATCTCAACAAACCACTCGTATCATCAATGTTTACATATGGAGTATCAATAGCCTGAATCCCAGCAGCGCGAGCTGCCATTGCAACCGTTGACCTTGGAACAAACAAAGACATTTCATTTTCTGAATACCTCGAATCCATTTCAGCCATATAATCTTCACATCCAAATAACAGCGCAATAACTCTATCAGATGACTTAGCAATATCGTAGGACTTCAAAACTGCACTTGGAGTTTCTATGAGGGCTATTATGGAATAATAACCTTTTGGTAAACCAATTTGCTTCTCAATCAAACTCAGTTGCGCATCAAAATTTTTAATATCATCTGGAGTTCTTGCCATTGGGTAGACAAAACCTGTCAATTGCTTGCAAGCAACACCCATAAGATCCAGCAATGTATAACCACTCTCAATTGAATTGATACGAACAAATATCTTTTTATCAAATGATTGTCGTTCAGTTAAAAAAGCTTTTACTTTCTCTCGTGCTTCGACCTTATTCATTTCAGGAACCGCATCCTCAAGACAAAAGGCGATACAGTCAGCATTTAATTTTAGCGATTTATGCAGCATTTTTTCAATATGCCCCGGAACAAATAATAACGTCCTCATTACATCGTTCTTTGTACTCATAATAGCACTGATTTTGGCTTATAAATTCAAATAAAAAAATCACTATATGAACCAGCAACATAGTGCATTGAGCGGCCTAACACCGGAAGAATTTTTGGCTAACCAAAACTTATATACATCTCTTAGGGATCAAGACTTTACGTAAAAAACTAAGAACAATAACATCATGTTGATTGTAAGCATTTGTCTTAACATAAACGACACCCCTGTCAGATTTAGAATCGGATTCTTTTACATCAAGTACAGTCGTAACAGCCCTAATTGTATCGCCTATGAATACAGGTGAATGATGTAGAATTTTTTCGTACTCTAAATTTGCTATAGCCTTACCTGAAACATCAGCTACACTCAAACCAACAACCAAACTAAATACGTATGTTCCAACAACCAAAATCTTTTTATGCTGTGCTGCTGATGCATACTCAACATCTATATGAACAGGATGATGATTCATTGTCAACAAACAAAAAAAATTATTATCACATTCTGTGATAGTTTTTCTTAGCGAGTGTTCTATAACCTCACCAACAATAAAATCATCAAAATAACGACCATACATAAAAACATTATTTAACAATGAAAAATATATAATGCACAGATAAACACAAATCACTACAGGAGCACCACAAATACACGCGAAACTTCTTTAATTCGTAGAGAACACAAAGACACTCGTTAAAACGTTTTTTTTAATTTTTAAAAAATACTTTTTCAAAAACTGATACATTAAGAAAGCGCACTCGTTTAGCAAGCCCCATTTTATCATCAATCTGCTCAGTTGATATATTTTTTATTAATCGTGACTTATTAACTATAGAATAAAACCAATCCCTTAACGGTATTGAAAGCCAATATTTTTCTGGCATAGGAAATCCCATTTTATCCCTTCTCCATGTTATTTCTAAAGGTAGTTTATCCTTAAAGGCTAATCGTGCATAATATTTTGTATAACCTTTATATATTTTATAGTTGGAAGGCACAGACGCATTGAATTCTACTAAACGATAATCCATAAATGGCATTCTTGATTCTATAGAATAATACATTGATCGGCTATCAGCGTAGTGGATAAGATTTACTAAACTTGTCTCAATACTATTAGCAAGCGACTCATTAAGTGTCTTATACCTTTCTACCCTTTTTTTTGACTGAAAATACTCTCTAATAATATTTAATTCTCTATAGAAAAACTTTACCAAAAATACCTTTAAAAAATAGATAAGAACTGGCAAGCTCCAGCCAAAGGTATTAAGTAACCTGATGCTTTCAGGAATAAATAACAAGCCATTTATTCCTGAAAGATAGTCTCCTATATAACCTTCATACCCTGCCAACTGTTCATCAGCTCCCTGCCCATCCATTGTGACAACAAACTTATTTTTTTTTGCAATTCGCAACGTAAAAATCCCCGCCATGCACATACTGTCGGGTGGGCTTTCCATGTTGCTAAGTACAATATCTATTAGAACTGGTATTTCCGAAGGAAGGGGCTCACCAGTACTGGCGTCTAAGTTTAACTTATCACGAAGCCTGTATATGTAATCACTCTCATCGCAATCTTGCGACTCTACTGATGTGTGTACTAATGAAAAAGTACGCACTTGTTTTTGACAGCCATTTTCTTTTGACAATTCATTTACTATGTACACAATAGATGAACTGTCAAGCCCACCAGAAAGTGCGCAACCTACAGGTACATCTGAACGCAAGCGAATGCGTACCGCATCTTTAAGCAATTCATAGTACTGAGCAGCGTAATGCTCTGCACGTTCTTGATTTAAAGGTTCTTTAGAAAGATTCGGTTTCATATTCCAGTATCGAAGCGTATCCCATCGAGTTTCAGCAGGACTTAGTGTGATTTTTGCGTAGTGCGCAAAAGGGAACCGGTAGATGTTGGTAAAAGCAGTTTCTTTCAGCCATTCCTTGGCTCCAGATTCCAGATAACTTTTGAGGTAATCAAGATTAGCCTCCGTTTTTACATCAGGGTGCGCGAGCAACCCCTTGATCTCCGATGAAAACAAGATACGTTCTTCATCCTGAAAGTAGTAAAGTGGTTTGACCCCAAAACGGTCTCGCGAAACAAACAGCTTGTTCTTTTGCTCGTCGTATATAACAATCGCCCAGTCGCCGTTGAATCTAGGCAGACACTCCTCTCCCCACTGCTGATAAGCAGCCAGAATCACCTCGGTATCCGATTCTGTCTTGAAGTGATGACCCAGGACCTTCAACTCTTGGCGCAACTCAATATAGTTGTATATCTCTCCGTTGTAAACAATCCAATATCGACTGTCGGAGCTACACATGGGCTGGTGCCCACCCGGCGACAAATCAAGTATGCTCAATCGACGGTGACCGAGGGCGACAACACTTGATGGAACACTTGACTCTTGTGTGTCTCTCAGAGCTGGATGAGCTTCCCGCACAGGACCAGGGGTGTCTTCCCCGAAGAAACGTATAGGCTTATAATCATTTTGAAACACAACAAAACCTTCATCGTCTGGACCACGGTGCTTCATTGCCGATGCCATATTAACAGCATGCGGCAATTGCACATCTGCTCTGCCGTTAAAATTAAAAATACCTACTATACCGCACATAAATTATTTATTTGAACTCAAGAGGATGCTTGATTGCATACCAAATCAAGTAGTAGTAAAAACTATATAAAACAAAATCTAAAACCATCATCGACAGAAAGAGATCCTTGACTGTTAATTGATCAGCCAACCTCCAGAACATCAAAAATGTCCCTAGAAATGCCAAGATTTTCCAGAATGCTGCCAAATGATTGTTACCCGTACTAGAAAACACTCCGCTCACCGTGGAAACAACGAAACGCAACGCAAGTGAGGGCATTAAAATAGCCAAGAGTTCACCTGCTAAACGCCACTGTACACCAAATACCCATACAAACAATGTTGGAGCATAAAGCACTAACGCAAGAGTTGGTAATGCAACAATACCAAGCAAAACAAACGATAAAGAAAGAAGATACTTTCACTTCAACCTATCGCCCCTATCTATTCTTACATCTCTCACTCACTTAATCCTCCTCTCTTCCCACGCGACA
>JBAWXL010000204.1:0-8864 GCA_037144095.1 Bacteroidota bacterium | reverse complement strand
TTTTCATCCAGACTTTCATGCTTAAGGTCTGCAAGTTTAAGGTTTTCATCCAGACTTTCATGCTTAAGGTCTGCAAGTTTAAGGTTTTCATCCAGACCTTCATGCTTAAGGTCTGCAAGTTTAAGGTTTTCATCCAGACTTTCAGACTGAAGGATCAAGGGTTTGATCATTTGGAGATAAGAAATGACTTTATGCGATATTCCTGAATAACAAATCTCCTTTTCAGAAAAATTTGGTATTGAAAAAGTATATTCAGAAGAAATCCTCTTGTCCATAAAGCATTATATTTTACGGTTCAAAATTACAAAAATCCATTCATATAAAGTATGTAGGAAATGTCTGAAATTTCTGTAAGATTTATCCTACAAAATAAATTGATGATGAGGAAAATGAAAGCTGAAATTTGCTCCAACCGATTACCGATCACCGATTACCCATTACCGATCACCGATTACCAAATTTCACCTACCCGAACACCCACTACCTAATCAAAGTAACGCTACCTTTTTGCGTAAAATAGGAATTGTCGGGATTGCGAAATTGTAGAAAATAGACATACACGCCTTCTTTGGCAAATTTGCCTTGCCAGTTTCCATCCCAACCCACATCATATTGGTGCGACTCGAAAATTTTCTCGCCCCAACGATCAGTAATGAAAAACGTGTAATCCTGGTTGTCCATAAAATATCCTACCGGCTTAAAAACCGGATTTTTGCCATCGGGTGTGAAAGCATTGGGGATATAAACAATGGGCGTTTCGGTCAAAGTGATTTGATTCGATTGGCAAACATCTGCGAAACCATAAGGATTTCCACCTCCGGCATTGGCTATAATATAATAATCGAAAGTGCCGCTTGTCTGGTTCGAAGCGCTCACGTCGTCGGCATAGTTATACTGAAAATTGCCCGTATGAGGAACCAATGCATCGGGAACAGTCGAAAAAATCCCGTTCAAACTGCGATGAATTTCGTAGTTAAAAGTGCTTCCCGACCATCCGTTGGTATAGTTCCAGTTTAAATTATCAATATAATTAGTCGAGTTTCCCGAAAGGAAAATACTATTCAGCGTGTCGCTACTCAACACCTCATCGCCACAACTATCCACAGCCGCCATCTTATAAAAATAGGAGCGCTCGTTCACCGCAGCCGAAAAATCGCTGAAACTTACATTGGCCGAAAACGGAGGATTGAGGGTGCCCACCAGCGCATAAGTCCCCATGAGGCTTTCCGAACGATAGAAGCGAATGGCATTCAGGCTTACACTATTGTCGATAAACCCAGCCAATTCGATATAAGAATTTGCCGCCACTGTGGCATAGCGCAAATAGGCAAAAGCGGGTTTCTTAGGTCTTTCATAAAGAAAACATTCGGCATTGGAACTGGCTGTGATGGTGTTGGTGGAATTAAAAGCGCTCACCATAAAACAATAACTGTTTCCATCCACCAGACCATTCATCTGGAAGCTCATTTCTGCGGGCGAATTGGTGCCAATGAGCTGCGGTGTGCCTCCATTCACCGATACATAAATATGATAGCCACCCAGGGCAGGCATTAAATTAAAATAACCGGTCCATGAAAGCGAAGCTATTCCACCACAAATATTCACCGAATTATTCAGCAACATGCTGGCATGCAAAACGCCCAATGAACTAAGATTGTTGCAGCTATCGAAAGCCGCAATTCGGTAGGCATAGGCTGCAGAGGAAGGGTCAGAAAGGAGGTCGGTGAAAAAAGTGTTATTCTTGCCAAAAACCGTATCTATAGGAAGCCAGATGGAGCCCACCAATTGGTAAATCACATATCCGGCAGCATCGCCATTGCCCACAGCATCCCAGCCAATAGTGATTTTCCCGGTGGCATTATTCACGCTCACCGAATCAATCCAGGGAGTGTCGGGGGCAATAATGTCGTGAAATAAATCGCCTTTAATATTCGATATTGAAGAACAACCGACGCTGTTTGCTTGCTCAATTTTGTAATTTATCACAGCCGAACAAAGCTTGATGGAGTCCGTATAAGTTTGGTTCCAGGTTGAATCAATCAACACCCAACCCCCGGGTTGAATTTGCCGGTAAACATAAAACATGGGAGAAGTTCCTGGAAGGGGAGGCGTGTGGGTGTTGGTCCAACTCAGGTCGGCAGTGACGTTGTTATTATTGAAAAGACTGAGATAAATGCTGCTGATTGAATCGGAAGAAGTGGAAAGATTTCCGGTTGATGTAGCCCGACTTGCCAAATAATAGTGAACACTGTGGGTGTTTGCGTTGGCGCCGCTATGGTAATAAGAAGTCTGTGTGAAAGTAAAAATGCTGTCGATGGCAGTGTAGGGCCCATTCAAATTATTCGAAAAATAAATTACATAGCAATGAAAATCAACCGCCGAAGCCGGTGTTTGCCAAACGAGGGTCACGTTTCCAAGCGAATCGACTTGCACACAATGAATAGTAGGAGGCTGAGTTTGAGCCCGGCAATTCAGAAAAGAAATTAATAAAACAATATAGATTGAAAAGATTTTCATTTCATGATTTCAAAACCCCTGCCACCACCTGATGCATCGAAGCAGGATTCAGAAATTGAGAAGCGAGTTCTTTGATTTGTTTTGGCGTCACTTTTTTGATTTCTTCCTGATAATCTGAATAAAAATCCTGACTAAATCCGTTTGCATAAAGTTGTCTGTAAACGTTCATCTGATTAAAAGCTCCGTCAAACATTCGCATCATAGATCCTAAAATCCAGTTTTGGGTTGCAATAAGTTCTTCTTTTTGAATTAGTTTATCATGTAAACGTTTCATTTCAAAAAATATTTCATCAATCACCTTTTGCGTATATTCTGCCCCCGTATCGGTGTGAATCAGAAAAACCAAAGCATCATAATAAATCGAAACCGATGAATAGATTCCATAAGTATACCCCTTTTCCTGACGAATATTTTGCATCAGCCGCGAACTATAATGACCCCCATAAATAGTGTTCAGAATTTTTAAAAGAATATACTCCTGCTCACTGGGTTTCTTCATCGCAAAACCAATTTTTAAGGAAGATTGAATGGCTTCAGGCCGTTCAATTAAATGAAATTTCACTTTCGAAGGGTTTAACTTAAATGGAATCTGGTTGTTTTGCTGCGCTAAACCTTCGTTGAAATTGTTTCCAAAAGTTTTTTCAATCAATTGAATAATTTTATCATCAATAGCTCCTGCACAAAAAATGACTGTGCGATTTGCTGTATAAAAATTTTGATGATATTCATTAAGAGAATTTGAAGTAATTTGTTTGATATGCTTTACTTCTAAAACTTTTCCCAAGGGATGTTTCTCGCCAAAAGTTTGTTTGAAGAACTGCCGACCCGACAGATAATCTACTTTTTGTTCTTTTAGTTGTAAGTGTTGAATTTCTTTTTCTTTCAAAAGCTCAAGCTCCTTTTCTTCAAAAGCAGGATGTTTCACAACTTCGTCAAGATATTTTAGCAAACTTGCAAACTTATCTTTCATGCAGATAAGATTAACCGAAGAATAATCAGTGCCGCAACTCACCGAAATTTCAGCTCCTTTTGATGCAATTTTTTCAGCTATTATTTTAGCTGAGTATTTGAGCGTTCCTTTTGGCAACAGATTATGGGTAGCATTAGCAATAAAAGGCTCAGGCTGAAAATATTCACCTGCCCGAATGTCGATAGATATGCTAATTAACTGAGTATCCTTTTGCGAAAGGGCAAAAACAGAAATACCGTTGGTTAGACGGTATTCCACAGGTTTATGAAAAATAATTTTATCGAAAGTTTGATCTTTTGGCTTAACTGTTCTGTCAATTTGTATCATGTAAAGAGTTTTTTAGTGCCTGTAAAGATACACTTGTCCACGCAATTCATGTGAGAAAAAATCGGAATCAGTATATTTTATGTACCAAAGATAGAAACTTTCGGGCGCAGCATTGCCATCAAACTTGCCGTCCCAGCCAATATCTTCAAAAGAATTAGTTGAATACACTATCTTTCCATTGCGGGCAACAATTTTCATTTCAAACTTTTCAATTCCAATATTATCTTGCTTCACAGGATGGAAATAATCGTTTTTCCCATCATTATCTGGTGTAAATGCAGTTGGCACAAACAAACTATAGCAACTTTTCACAGTAACAAAGCTGTTCAAAACAGTATCCACTCCCGTAGCGGTAACAGTTACCGTATATTGAGTGGAACTTAAGGGGCTAATCACAATTGAATCTGAAATTTCACCCGTATTCCATTGGTATGTTTGCCCACCACTTGCCTTAATTACAATTGATTCACCCTTACAAAGCGTATCGTTTTTACTAATGGTAAAAACAGGATTTGTCTTCAATGTCAATTGTGTTTCAGTTTTATTCATAAATGGATCAACCGTATTATTTTGAATCGGATTGAATTGTTGCAGAACGCTTGTATTTTGATTGTTTGTGTTATTTTGAATAGCATTTTGAACGGCAGCAATAGGTTGACATTTAATAATAGGATTAACTACAGTCAAAGTATGATTTGAATTCTTATTTAAACCACCATTTGAATTTGTCTGAGGAGATAACGTATTTTCAGTTTGAATCGTTTTTTGTGAATTGTTACTTTGGTTTTGTTTCGTTTGATTTTCTTGTTTGATAGTAGTAGTTTTGTTTTCTGAATTAAGTTGAATTAAAGTAAAGACAACCGCAGTAATAACTACTAAAGAAGCAGCTATGATAGCAGTCTTGCCTTTATTTAATTTAGGAGCACCCGAAGTAGTTGGGGCATCCAAATGTTGTTCGATATGTTGCCATACCCTATCTGAAGGTTCAACCTTAAACCCTTCAAATGTTTTTCTAAATATTTCTCCAATCGTAGCCATTATATTTTAAATTTCATTTATTCCAAACTCAATTATTTTTTTTCTTAAAAAGCGCTTTGCCTTAATTAATTGTGATTTCGAAGTATTCACACTTAGATCAAGCATTTTTGCAATATCATTATGCGAGTATCCTTCAATTTCATACAAGTTAAATACCACCCTATAACCACTCGGCAAACTATCAATCATTTTCAACAGAATTGCAGTAGAAAATGATCCCGTAATATTTGCATCGTAAGCTATTTCGTCTTCAACATCTTCAATGTCTTCATGAAAATAATTTTTAAAATTATTTCGATAAACGTTTAAAGAGGTATTAACCATGATACGTCTGATCCAGCCTTCAAAAGAACCTTGTTTGCGGTAGGTTTTCAGATGTTCAAAAACTTTGATAAAGCCTTCTTGTAAGGCATCTTCAGCTTCTCCGTCATCTTCAAAAAACCTTCTGCAAACCCCTAACATCTTAGGGGCATAAAGTTGATAGAGTCGTTTTTGTGAAGCTCTGTCTCCTTTAATACAACCGGAAATTATATCAGCTTCAGAAATCATGTTCTGTCATCAATTATACACAAGACACATCTTAACATCAAAATGGTGTCTGAGGTCAAAAAAAAAATTGTAACAGATGTTAAATTTGCAAAACGTCCTTGATTAAGCATTGTTTAGCTTTTCAATAAAATCTTTTGCATTAACTATATATCGCCAATGTTTAGCGGTTCCAATTGTTCCTTTCGAATCTTTTGCCTCAATCTCAAATTGCAACTTCTTTCCTTCAACCTCAATAAGTTTCGAATAACAGCAAACAGTATCTCCTACAGGCGTTGCTTTTACATGTTTTACATTTATCTCAATCCCAAGGGTAATATAACCTTCAGGCAAATATGCTATAAGGCTTTGTTGCGCGGTACTTTCCATAAGCCCAACCATTGCAGGAGTGGCATACACTTCTATCAATCCTGAACCATAGTTTGCGGCAGTATCCTGAGCTTGAACTATAATTTCTTTAAATCCTTCAAGTCCTTGAGGAAACGAAAAATCCATAAATCCTTAATTAAAATGAAAACGTATGGTTTGAATTATGTCAGGATGCAGGCTTAAGGCCACTGGGCAGGTTTTTACCGCATGTTCTAATATTTTAATCTCTTTTTCACTATAGTTATTATAAGGAAAATAAAAATCAATCACCACTTCTCCAATTTTTCTCGGATTGTCATTCATTATTTTGGTGATTTCCAATCGCGTATTATCAATATTAAATTGATGCTTCTTTGCAGCAATACCCATAATGGTGAGTATGCAACTTCCAAGCGCGGTGGCAACAAGGTCGGTCGGCGAAAAAAATTCCCCTTTTCCTTCATTATCAACAGGGGCATCAGTGAATAAGGAATTTCCCGAGCGCACATGTGTAGCCTCTGTCCTAAGGTCTCCAATATAAATGGTTTTTGCAGTAATCATATTCGTTATTTTTCAGTGATTTTAAATTCTGTTCTACGGTTCATTTGTCTTCCTTCGGGTGTATCGTTTGTTGCGAAAGGCTGACTAAAACCGTAACCGGCATATGTAAGCCTCGATTGAGCAATGTTTTTGCTGATTAAATAATCAACCACAGCCTTTGCTCGGTTTTCCGAAAGTTTTTGGTTATAGCTTGCCGAGCCAACATTATCAGTATGTCCCGATATTTCAATTTTAATCAATGGATTTTCAATAAGTAAGTTCAGCAATACCGTAAGTTCCGAATAAGATTCTGGTCTGAGAGTTGCCTTATCGAAATCAAAAAAAATATTGTTCAACACCACTTTGATTCCGACTTTAATTTTGTTCATCCCAAAATCTTTTATCACTTCCTGATAGAGGGCATTCGAAGGAATATCAAAATTTTCTGATAGAAATAAATAACCTTCCGATTTAATAGCCAATCCATAATTTTTCCCTGAGGGCAGCGAAACAAGATATTTTCCCGAAGCACTATTCGATTCAAATTCAGCAATCACTTCGTTTTTCACATTATCCGAAAGCTGAATCGAAGCTTTCAACGGTAGTTTTGTTTCTGCATCAAATATAGTTCCTTTTAATATTGTAACCGGATTGGTCTTAAGCTGAATACTAGGCTCTATTACAATCTCACTTTGCGTCTGAAGTGTGCTTGCCAACAAATTATCTTCCGTATTATTGATAACTTCTTTTGGGTTGCCCAAAAATGTAATCATATAAATATCTTGTGCCCCATATCCATCAGCCCTAACCGACGAATAATACGCATGTTTTCCACTTGCCGAAACTGAGAAAAAGACATCATTGTCAGGTGTATTAATCGGGTAACCCATATTTTCAGGTTCGCTCCACCTCCCGTTTTCATTCACCGATTTATAAATATCCAATCCCCCCATTCCATTATGTCCTTCCGAACTAAAATAAATCGTTTTCCCATCCGGATGAGCAAAAATTCCTTTTTCATCTTCAGCTGTATTAATCGTGCTCCCCAAATTAACAGCTTCTCCCCATTTCCCTTTTGCATTTTTCTTCACATAATAAATGTCATGTTTCCCATAGCCTCCGGGCTTGTCGCTCACAAAATACAAAGTATTCCCATCAGGAGAAAACGAAGCCGAACATTCATGATATTCAGTATTAATGCTCTTACTCATTCTTTTTGGTTTTGTCCATTCATTCCCTTCTAATTTGCATTCGAAAATATCGCCCCCGTTTTCTCCTTTATAAATCAATAATTTTTGTCCATCAGGCGAAATCCCCACAGTTGCATCATGCACCTTCGAGTTAAGTGTTTTCCCCGGATTCACAGGTGCCGACCATTGGTTGTTTGTATTATAAGTGATGTAAATGTCCTCATAATAACCTTTATCAACAGGGTCTCTGTCACCCCCCGTCGTATTATCTCTTCTCGAAGTAAAAAACATAACCGATTCGTCTGCATTAATAATAGGACTATAATCAGGATATTTCGAATTCACCTGACTCCCAAGATTATCAATAAACACCCTTAACGGTTTATTCATAAGTTGCTTTGCCCTGTTGCATTCACCTATTTTCTTTTCAGCTTTCAATTTCTCTTCCGAGCGTAGGCCAGGCGCCAATTGTTGCTCATATCGGTTAAAATAATCTATGGCTTTGTCAAATTGAAGGTTCAACTGACAGGCATTTCCTGCATAATAAAGTAAATCACTTTGCACTTCAAAATTAAGTTTCAAAGCAATTTCGAAATGAACAATCGCTTCTTCCTTCTGAATGCTACTTAAATAACACCTCCCCATTTTATAATGCAGCAAGGCATTATTCGGATTAAAATTATTAGCTTTTGCATAAAATTCCAATGCCTGACCATACATATATGGTCCCATCTCAAACAATTTATCACCTTGTTTGAGGTTCTTTTTTGCCAGCTTTAGCGAATCCGTCTTGTTCGCAAAAATCTTTTTGTCAAATTCCACATTTTGTGAAGAAACCAAATCTCCAAAAAGTATAATGGATAGTATGATAATAATATATTTCATAGGGCATTTATTTTATTTACATTCTGTTTTAATAATTTCAGCAGCATTGTTTATGCCCAATTCGGCAGCTTTCGCCCAATCCGCACAAGCAGCTTTTTGCTGACGTAAAAGTTCTTTAATAATCCCTCGGTTATAATAAGCATAACCATACGAAGGATTTAGTTTTATGGCTTTGTCATAGTCTGCCAATGCTTTCTGAAAATCGGGAGTAGCTTTAGCTAGGTCTGTGTTTGCATTTTTCAAATAAGCATTTCCCCTATTGTTATAAGCCAAAGCATACTCAGAATTAAGCTTGATGGTTTCCGTATAATCCTCTATCGCACCCGCATAATCTCCCAGTTCAAACCTTGCACTTCCCCTATTGTCATACGCAATAAAATAATCCGGCTTAAGTTTGATGGCAAAAGTATAATCCTCAATTGCCCCTTTAATGTCATTATTTTTCTTTTTTGCACTTCCTAAATTATTATATGCTATCGCAAACGATGGATTTAGTTTCACTG
>JBAWXL010000203.1:0-8888 GCA_037144095.1 Bacteroidota bacterium | reverse complement strand
CAATGAGTTTAACACTGAAGCTTTTGTTTGGAAAAATTCTCCTTTAAATTCAGCTTACTCACTGAGCAAATATCAATCGGAATTGGAAGTGTGGAGGGTAATAGAAGAGGGTTTACCGGCTGTTATTGTGAACCCTTCGGTAATATTAGGACCTAATGAATGGCAATCAGGAACGGCAAAATTTTTCGAACTCGTGTATTCTGGTTTAAAGTTTTACACAAAGGGGACTAATGGTTATGTGGATGTGAGAGATGTGGCTAATGTGATGATACAATTAATGGAATCAGACATTTCGGCTGAGCGTTTTATCATCTCATCCGAAAATCTGAATTATCAAAAACTATTCAGTTTGATTGCGCATTATCTTCACAAAAAACCACCTCAAATTGAGGCAGGCAAGTCATTAAGTAAGTTAGCGGTAGTTGCAGGTTCATGCTATAGTTTTTTCAGCGGAAAGAAACCTTTTATTACTAAAGAAACAGCCCGTACTGCTCAGAAATCATATTATTATTCGAATAATAAAATCAGCACTGCTCTCAATTTTAATTTCATTCCTATTGAAGAAACTATCAAGGAAACTTCAGAGTATTTTCTGAAAACATACTAATAAGCTTTTTATCAATCAGCTTTTTTCTTACCCCTTTTCATCAACTTCATTACAATAGAAATTACTATCAGTAAAACACCAACTATAAAGCTTATTGTAATTCTTGTTAAAGAAAAATACAAAGAAGATAAAATTAAAAAACAACCTAAATAAATGCCTAATAGGAAAGAATTCCATCTGAAAAGTGTTACCAACATCAACAAAGCTCCTAAAAGCAAAGATATTTTGCCAATATAATCCCCATATTTTACATAAAAGGTGATTTCTGTGTTGGCATTCAGTTGCTGACGAATGCATGCCGGTTGCCACCAGGAAGTGGATTGAAAAACATCGCCACGCTGATTAAAGAAAGCCGATTTGCCTGTATTGGCAGCTCTTGCAATTGAACGGCGAGTTTCGACAGCGCGTATTTTCGAAAACAGGAAATGCTGCTTATAGCCCTGTGTATCGCCCCACCATCCATCGTTGGTAATCACAAAAAGCAATTGTGCTCCATTGCGAACAAAACCGGTGAGGAAATCACCATAAATTGATTCGTAACAAATACAAGCTCCAATGGGAACACTCCCTTTTGTCGGAACAAATACTTTTCGCTCTAAATCTTTTCCATGACTTCCTGTCATTCCACCCAGGTCAACTGCAAACTTTTCAAGCGGTTTCAGCAATTTCGGGAAAGGCATCATTTCGACACCCGGCACCAATTTCGATTTGTGATAAAACTGTGGTTTATGCCCTGCATCTAAATACATAGCAGTATTAAAAACATCATACCACATTTTACCTTCATCCATCTTTCGGGCTGTTGCTGTAATTTCGCTTTCATTACGATAAATTTTTCGGGTAGAAATTCCCAAAACAATGCGAAGTTTTGGATAGCGGTCAATGAGCAAATAAAGACTATCCAGACTTAATGATCTGTCTAATTGGTCTTCCCAAAGATATTCCTGCAATGCCGATTCGGGGCAAACCATATAATCAACCGCACTATCTAATTTGGTTTTTGCCACATCAATCAGTTTTTTCACAATGATTTGAGGAGGCAATTCATATTGTTCGTTATAAGGATCAACGTTTTGCTGAACCACCACGACATCCACCGGATGAATCTTTTCTTCATACGTATAATATCTCACATAAGAAAGCGCAACGGGCACCAACAGCAAAACTGCCGAAACAATGGACAATCTCTTTACAAGTTTCCAATTTTTCAGAAAAGCATTTTTCAGCCATTCGAACAGCAAAATATTGAGAAGTAAAATCCAAAGTGTACCCCCAAAAGCTCCGGTGATTTCGTACCATTGTATCCATTCGGTGTAGGCTCCAAATCCATTGCCGAGGTTTAGCCAAGTCCACGACAAATCCCAGTCGAGATGCAAAAACTCAAACGACATCCAATAAAAAAGCAGTGCCCAATAGCCATGAAAGCGATGTTGCAGGGTTTTCTTTGTGAATTGAAACAACTGAAACACCAATGCCATGAACAAAGAATTAAACACCACCGCCACCACTGCTCCAAAGGTAGTTGAGTTCCAAATCCACCATGTCGTGAGCACATTCCATACAAAAAAACCCGGGTAGGTATAAAGGAAAACGCTGATAATGTTGAATCTGCCTTTATTCCTACTGATAAAATCTTCGATAAACAGCAATGGGATAAAAGCAAAAAACAAAAAAACAGGAAGTCCTTTTTCGGGCCAGCTAATGGTGAAAATGATTCCGGAAAGTAAAGATAATAATATAAGTTTGTATTTTTTCATAGACGATATTTCAGAAAACAAATGTATTAAAATTCCTGTTATCGACCGAAATTAGGCAATAAAATATCATTTGTTGTGGTAGATTGTAATATAAATGGATTTGAAAAACAGTTTATTTGTAAGAGAAAAACATAGACTCATGCACTTCCCAATTTTTGAAACAAACAATTATTGCATTTATGTTGAATCACTGCATCAGTCATAATATATTATGAATTAAGGGTATGAGTAGTAAATTTCACTCAATTAATATTTATATTTTCGAATGAGAATTTGTTTCACATCCATTTTGATTAATCACTTTTGATTGAAAATCGATTTACGGCCTGTTTTGATTAATCACTTTTGATGGTAAATCAATTTACGGCCCGTTTTGATTAATCACTTTCGATGGTAAATCGATTTACGGCCCGTTTTGATTAATCACTTTTGATGGTAAATCGATTTACGGCCCATTTTGATTAATCCTTTTTGATGGTAAATTAATTTACACTCAATTTTATATTTATATTTTCGAATGAGAATTTGTTTCACTGCATTTTATTTATTTATTTTGGATTGAAAATCGATTTACGGCCTGTTTTATTTATTTATTTTAGATGGTAAATCGATTTTCAGCCTGTTTTATGTTTATATTTTGAATGAGAATTTGTTTCACTCATTTTATTTATTTGTTTTTGATGGTAAATTAATTTTCCAAGAAACTTCTTTCTGAACAAAAATATAAATACTTAGTGCAAGCTTTTGAAAATAAACTTAATTGCAATTTAGCTTTCTATTCAATTCATTTTCTCCACACTATCTGTAACATATTAATATAGAAGTCAAAACTAAGCATAGCACCCCTTTGGTCTTGGAATTTAGAGGTTAGGTTACTGAATTTGTTACTTAAGAACCAATTTGGGGCAAATACAAAATGAGTAGACCAGATAAGTCGAATATTATTTTAACGTTAAGTTTTCTTTTCCAGTGTGATAATAGTTTAAATTTAATACTTTTGTAGCATCAGATTATAAGAAAATGGAAAACACAAACACCAAAATATTACTTGTTGACGACGAGCCGGACGTTCTTGAATTTTTAAGTTACAATCTTAAAAAAGAAGGATTTATCATCTACACCGCCTCCAATGGAAAAGATGCCATTGAAAAGGCAATTGACAAACTTCCTCAACTCATTATTCTGGATGTGATGATGCCCGAAATGGATGGCATAGAAACTTGTCGCGAACTTAAAAAAATTGATAAACTATCCAATAGTTTGATTGTGTTTTTAACAGCTCGCTCGGAAGATTATTCTCAATTGGCAGGCTTCGATTCGGGAGCCGACGATTATATTTCGAAACCTATAAAGCCCAGTGTTTTTATCAGTAAAATAAAAGCAATATTGCGTCGCTACTCTGATATTCCTTCTTCTTTAGGCAAAATAATTGAATTGGAAAACATCATTATTGATAAAGAACGATATGTGATTATAAAAGATTCTCAGGAAATTATTCTGCCCAAAAAAGAATTTGAGTTGCTGGCTTTGTTAGCATCAAAACCCAACAAAGTGTTCACCCGCGATGAAATATTCTCGAGGGTTTGGGGCAATATGGTCATTGTTGGCGACCGTACTATTGATGTTCATATTCGTAAGATCAGAGAAAAAATAGGCATTGATAATATTAAAACGGTGAAAGGTGTTGGCTATAAATTCGAATTATAATAAGACCGCATATAAGCCTCAAATTCTAAATTTCAAGTCTCTAATCCAAAGATGAAAAACACTAAACCTAAAGATTTATCACTTAATTTCACTTTTTGGCTCACCCTATTAGTGGTATTCCCTTTGATGGGTTTATTGTTTCTAGACATCACATCCAAGGTGGTCTTTTTCATTATCATGATGATTTGGGTATCGGTTTCGTCCTATTTATTGTTTTCGTATAGCCTTAATAAATTTGTGTATGAAAAAATCCGTCTGATTTATAAGACCATTCACACTTTTAAACTTCCTAAAACACATTATCAACGCCCGGTTACACAAAAAAGCGACGAATTAATCGAATCGGTAAACGAGGAAGTTGCTGAATGGGCAGCCATTCAAACAAAAGAAATTGACGACCTGAGAAAGCTGGAAGTATATCGAAAAGAATTTTTGGGAAATGTTTCGCATGAATTAAAAACCCCCATATTCAACATACAAGGATACATCCTCACCCTTTTAGACGGTGGACTTGATGATCCCACCATTAATAAAGAATATCTTATTCGTTCAGAGCAATCAATTAATCGTATGATTGCCGTTGTAGAAGATTTAGAACAAATCTCCAAACTCGAATCAGGTGAACTATTTATGAATATGACCCGCTTTGACATTGTGATGCTTACTCGCGAAATATTCGAATTCCTCGAAATGAAAGCCCGTCAGGCAAAAATCGTTTTGGCCAAAGGTGAAGTTTACGATAAACCGATTTATGTGTACGCCGATAAAGAAAACATTAAGCGGGTAATGATTAATCTGATTGATAACTCTCTTAAATATGGACGCACTGATGGTCCCGGCAAAACAGAAGTGAGTTTCTTTGATATGGATGAAAACATCCTGATTGAAGTAACCGACAATGGGTACGGCATCGAAGAGCAACACCTTTCCCGCATATTCGAACGTTTCTATCGCACCGATAAAAGTCGCTCCCGTTCGCAGGGAGGAACCGGTTTAGGTTTATCTATTGTGAAACATATTATTGAAGCACATCAGCAAAACGTGCACGTTCGATCAAGTATCAATATAGGTTCCACATTTGGGTTTACGCTGAAGAAAGGATAACTATTTTTTAGGTTTAATTTCGTCGCGGGCGTTTTTAATTTCTCTAATTTTAACACCGCCTTTATATTCAATCTGGTAAACAATATTGCCACCTGCATCCCAATAAGTCCATTTTCCTTCTTTAACCCGATTGACTAAAGTTCCCTCGCCCGATTTTTGTCCGTTCTGATGATATTCAACCCATTTGCCATCGGGTTTCCCGTTAATCATTTCCTGTTCTTTTATTTTCACACCATATTTATCCCAAAACTGCCACATTCCGCTTTTCATATTATTGGTATAAGCACCCGATTCCGATTGCTTCCCGCTTTCATAATATTCTGTCCATTTGCCTTCTTTCAAGCCCGCTTTGTAACTACCCTCGCTCTGAAGTTTTCCAAATTCGTACCAATAAGTTGAGGCTCCATCTTTTTCGTTATCTTTATAATGAAGTACATATTTGGGTTTAGCACCATAAAAATATCCTTTCCATTCGCCATCCATCTTCCCTTCTTTGAAATATCCTTCATCTTTAGTGTTGCTATTCTTATACCAACTTGTCCAAAAACCCGATTCTTTATCATCAACAAAACTGCCTTCGCGCTCTTTAACTCCATCTTCATACCAGGCAACCCAAACGCCTGTGCGCTTCCCCTTTTCAAATAGACCTTGCTTCCATTTTTCGCCTGTTTCATAATAATAAGTCCATTTTCCATCTGCAAGACCTTCTTTAAAAGGTCCCTTGCTCCCCAATTTCCCATTTGGATGATAAAAATTCCAAACACTATCCTGCAAACCCATAATAGATTTCCCTTCCATTTCCTTTTTACCTGTATTGCGCCACCAACAAGCATATCCATCCACCTGATCGTCTTTATAGAACCCCTCAAATTCTTTCACTCCATTATCGAAATAACTAATGCTCTTACCGTTTTTCAAATTATTTAGATATTCTGAAACATCTTTAATACTATCGTTTTTCCAATAGGTGATCCATTTCCCGCTCATTAAGCGATTTTTGTTTTGTCCCACTTTTTCCTTTTCGCCTGTAGGATACCAGCTTTTATAAGCCCCATTCACCACCTGGTTTTCAATCCATTTGTTTCCGTTGCGATACCAAAATACCCACAATCCGGTCTTTTCTCCATTGCTATATTCGCCTTCCGACCATTTCTTTCCATTTTCATACCAGAAAGTCCATTTTCCGTTTTCTTTTCCGTTGAGCATCATGCCCTCGGCTTTTTTGTTTTTAAGCGAATCGGTCCAATAGGTAGTGCTTTGCGTCTGAGCTATCAGCGAATTAGCATACATTAAAAGAATGATTACAATTAGTTTTTTCATATTGATAATATTAAGATTTACGATTGGTTGTAAAAAGCACAAGCTGTTCGAGCGAGTTGCGCGACTCGCTTACGGGCATAGATAGCAAAACAGAAAGGGCTTTATCGCGATAGGAAATCATCTTTTCGTGAGCATAATCAATGCCTCCACTCTCGTTTACCTGTTGTATGAGTTTTTGCACAGTTTCGGGTTTATTGCTATTCTTTTTTATTGAATAGATGATTTTCTTTTTTTCTAAATAAGAAGATTTATTTAAAAGAAATATGATAGGAAGTGTGAGTTTTTTCTCTTTAATATCAATTCCTGATGGCTTTCCGGTTTCATTTTTCTGCTGAAAATCGAACAAATCATCTTTTATCTGAAAAGCTATTCCCAGGTTTAATCCAAATTGATACATTAAATCAACCCTTTCTTTGTCGGCACCAGACGAGGCAGCCCCACTTGCAGTGCAGGCTGCAAACAAACTGGCTGTTTTTTTCTGAATGATTTCGAAATAAATATCTTCTTCAATATCGAGATGACGGGCTTTTTCTATTTGCAAGAGCTCACCTTCGCTCATCTGACGGGTAGCATCGGCAACTATGCTTAGCAGTTGATGTTCGTTATTGTCTAATGCCAGGAGCAAACCTTTCGACAACAGGAAATCGCCCACCAACACCGCAATCTTATTTTTCCATAGTGCATTAATAGAAAAAAAACCTCTGCGTTCGTTGGAATCATCAACCACATCGTCATGAATAAGGGTGGCGGTATGCAACATTTCAATCATGGAAGCAGCCCTATGGGTCGATTCGTTAATGTTTCCGCACACTCCGGCACTCAGAAACACCAATAAGGGACGAACTTGTTTTCCTTTGGTTTTGAGGATATACTGAGTTACTTTATTGAGCAAAAAAATATTACTCTTAAAGGTTTGCTTAAAATTGCTGTCGAACAATTCGAGTTGTTCGGCAATAGGTTTACGTATTTGACTAAGGTCTTCCATCTTGATATTTTACAACGGTTAAGCAACTAAATTATTGGGTAAAAAAAAGTCCCAAGTTCCAAGTCCCAAATTTCAAATTCCAAGAAATGAAAAGGAAAACTGAAAGCTTGGTCAATATAGAAGCAAGAATCTTTTTTATTTCAGATGATTCCTTTACTAAATATAAGTTTTTTTCAACATCACCTAATTTAAGGTGATAATATATTCGCAGGAAATAGTTTGCTTCGCGCATTTCTTTAAGAGAAATAGCTATTTTGGTTCTGACATCGGGTTTTGTTGGAGCACCTTGCGATTCTTCATAATTTGCACCACTTGATGTTGATGCTCTGATAAGTTGTCGCTTGGTATCCATAGTTTCTATTGTATTTTTAACAGTGCGAAGATATAAAATTACATCAACTGCAAAACATAATAATCGTTCGCAAAGATCATTTTTCCTTTCCATTTCTTATAACTTTGTTTTTATTCTTTGAATTTGAAATTTGGGGCTTGGAGCTTCTTTTTTATCGTTCCAATTAACATCATTTATCAGTTATCAAAAGTACAAAAAATTTATTTTCTCACATGTTATTGATAAATGTTAATTTTGTAATCAAAAAAAATGGCAGGATTTTTATTCAACCGAATTGTATTTGGACCCGTGAAAAGCCGCAGATTAGGTGTTTCGCTTGGCATTAACCTGTTGCCCACAGGCTATAAATATTGCACCTACAATTGCATCTATTGCGAATGTGGATGGACTCTTCACAACGAAATCGACCCAAAACAACTGCATAGCCGCGAAGAAGTTAAACTTCAACTGGAATTTGCACTGAAACAATACTGCAAAACGGGCAAAATAATTGATGCCATTACCTTTGCCGGAAATGGCGAACCTACTATTCACCCTCAGTTTGCTGAAATTGTGGACGACACCATCGAACTTCGCAACATTTGGATGCCCGATGCTAAGGTGAGTGTGCTATCAAACGCAAGCATGATTTTTAAAGTAGACGTTTTTAATGCTTTATTGAAAGTAGATAATAATATTTTGAAACTCGATGCCGGAACCGAAAAGAATTTTCAGCTCATCAACCACCCTCTGAACAGAAATAATCTTGAACATTTAGTGGAAACTCTTTGCGATTTTAAAGGAAAACTCACCCTTCAGAGTCTCTTTGTGAAAGGCATGGTGAATGGAATTCCGGTGGACAACAGCACGCCCGAAGAAGTAGAAGCTTGGCTGAAACATATCGGACGCATTCGCCCCAGGTCGGTGATGATTTACCCCATACACCGGGCCACTCCTGGCGAAGAACTTGAAGTGGTCGACCAGGAAACCTTGCTCCGCATTGCCGCTAAAGTTGAAGCAATTGGCATCAAAGCACAGGTATTTGAATAAACTTTCGTATGCTGCATTATCCTCCTA
>JBAWXL010000202.1:0-8892 GCA_037144095.1 Bacteroidota bacterium | reverse complement strand
TAATAGCCACAGATTCACTGATTTTTAATTTTAACGATTTTGATAATCTGTAAATCAGTGGCAATGCTTTTTAAATTTTTACAGAAAATAGCTTTTTCGGAATAGACTAAAGATTAGAACAAAATAAATATGTAAATTTGTAGGGGGAAATAAATACAAATATTTTTTTTCTCAGACAACCTTTTTGTTCTATTTAGCGTCTTTAGATAAATATTGAATATCATATTTAAAATAAAACTGTTATGAAAAAAGAAATTATTTATTTTGTAACATCAACATTGTTCTTTTTTGCAATACACTTATTGCAAGCCCAACCAACAATTCAATGGCAAAAATGTCTTGGAGGAAGCAGTGTAGAAATTGCCAGATGTATTCAACAAACAAATGATGGGGGATATATTGTTGCCGGATATTCAAGTTCAAGCAATGGTGATCTAACAGGTAATCATGGAGGTTATGACGTTTGGGTAGTAAAGCTAAACGCAATGGGGAGCATTCAATGGCAAAAAAACTATGGGGGTTCTGAGCATGATTATGCATTTTCTATTCAACAAACTATAGATGGAGGATATATTGTTGGAGGTACAACAGAATCAAATGATGGAGATGTAGTTGGAAATCATGGTTCTTTTACGGTTCCCGATTTCTGGATTCTTAGACTTGATCAGTCAGGAAATCTGTTGTGGCAAAAATGTTTAGGTGGAAGTGGGGCGGAAACTTGCAATTCGATTAGGCAAACGAATGATGGAGGATATATTCTTGCGGGTGAAACTGATGGGTCAACCGATGGAGATGTAACAGTCAATCATGGGGATATTGATTATTGGATTGTAAAACTTGGGGCTTCCGGAAATATACAATGGCAAAAATCATTAGGAGGAAGTGGTAGAGAAACTCCTTATTCTATAATACAAACTAACGATGGAGGTTATATTGTTGCTGGGGAATCTAATAATTGTAATGGAAATCATGGCGATTTTGATGCTTGGATTGTTAAACTAGATACTTCCGGAAATATACAATGGGAAAAATCTTTAGGGGGTAGCAGTATTGACGCTTCTTATTCAATCCGGCAAACTTCAGGTGGCGGATACATCGTTGCTGGCAATACTTTGTCAAATAATGGAGATGTATCTGGAAATCATAGCATAGCCGGACCCTATGGAGATGGTTGGGTTGTTAAACTAAATGCATCCGGTACTATTCAATGGCAAAAATGCTTGGGTGGTAGTTTTGATGATTGGGCTAATTCAATTTGGCAGACAAATGAAGGGGGATACATTGTTGCATGTATAACAAAATCGCAAGATCAAGATGTAAGTGGAAATCACGATACAACTTCAAATTATTGGGATTATTGGGCAGTAAAGCTTAATAACACAGGTAACATACAATGGCAAAAATGTTTAGGTGGAAGTGATGCTGATGAAGTTTATTCTGTTCAGCAAACGAGTGATGAGGGTTTTATTTTTGCAGGTTCTACTTATTCAATAAATGGGGATGTCACAGGAAATCACGGAGGAGAAGATTTTTGGATTGTTAAACTTAATCCATTTAATGCAATTAATGAAACGAATCAGTTAATTACTTTCACTGTTTCTCCAAATCCAGCTACTGATAATTTACATATCCAATTACCACAGGATTATTCAACAGCCGAAATAAAAATCTACAATCTTTTGGGGCAAATACAACAAACTATGCAGGTTTCAAGCGCAGAATCAGCCATTAATATTGCTGCTTTAGCCAGAGGAGCTTATATGATAGAGCTTAGGAATGATAAAAATATTAGTCGGGCGAAGTTTATTAAGGAATGAGATAAACGATTTGCCAGGCAACCCTTTAGTTCTTTTTAGTGTCTTTAGCTTAAATATTCAAAATCATATTTAAATATAAATTTTATGAAAAAATCAATTCTCTCTTTAGTGCTGATTTTATTAGCTCTTTTGAATCTGTCGTTTGGGCAGACGGTAAGCATTCTCAATTATAGTAATAATAATCAGGGTCGTTTTTTCTGTTCCCCTCCTGTTAATAATAACCTTTCATTTTTCGGGTTTTATACCGGAATTGCATTAGCTGATAGTATAGAACTGAAATGCTACTGGGGTGATGGTAATGTTTCATCCGTTTATCATGTAATATCACCAAATGATTCAGGATATTGGTCTGGGCAGGCAAGCCATATTTATTTAAATCCGGGTGTTTATTCCAGACATTTTAGTATCAAACATAATCAATCAGGAGCATCAGACACGCTATTAGTTCCTGATTCTATTTTTATTGGAACGGGATGCGATTCAATTTATGGGTATTTTTATCACGATTACAATAATGATTGTCACTACAATACAGGAGATGTAGCCATTCTATATTATAATGACTTTTATGATAACTATGCAGTATACCTTAATAATACATTAGTTTGTTCAGGTTATTCATCATTAGCAAGTTTTAATAATATTCCGGGAAGATATAATATAAAAGTCCCCTTAGGAATACCGGGCTTAAGTGGTCAGTATAAAATTAAGATTACAAATCCGGCTTATATAAATGCATGTTGTGTTCCAGGTGCTGAATTAATTTATTCAACTTTTCCAACATTGACTTCTTCTGATTTTGGATTTAGTTGTTTGAATAATTGTATTGATTTAGCCCCTTACTTTTCATTTATCCATACCGGATTAAACGCTGCGGTTTGTAATATTTTCATTGGAAATTCAGGTTGTCTAAATTCAGGGATTTATACTTTAAAAGTTGTCATAGATCCGATGTATCATTATTATTTAACCTTCCCAAATAATTATACTCCAACTATTATTCCTGCCACAACAGGTGACACATTAATATATACGTTTCAAAACTTGCCCTATTTAAATCAATTTAATATTTACAGTGTACTTGCTCCTAATATAAATGTTACGCTTGGAGCAACAGCTACTTTTAAATGTATTACAGAAGTTAACGGAGACTGTAACCCTTTAAATAATTTTGTCACAGATTCAGCAATTGTAATAGCAGCCATTGATCCAAATGATAAACAAGTTACACCAGAGGGAAATATTTTTAATATGACTGAGTTGAATTATTCTATTCGTTTTCAAAACACAGGAAATTCGTCTGCAAGTAAAGTGGTTCTAATCGATACACTTGATTCACATTTAGATATCAATACATTTCATTTTCTTGGTAGTTCACATCCGGCTGTGATTCAAAAGCTGCCCGGAAATATTGTTAAGTTTAATTTTGATCCAATTTATCTGCCCGATTCGGGGAGTAATTATTTTACAAGTATGGGTGGAGTTCGTTTTTCTATTAAACCCTTAGGCTATTATCCTATAGGGACTCAGATTAAAAATACCGCCTATATTTATTTCGATGATAATGCTGCAGTAGTTACTAATACAGTGGTAAATACGATTGATTCTACTGTTCATAATCAAATAGATTTAATACAAAACGACAATTCACTTTTTACTTTTTTCCCCAACCCCGCCTACAACCTCCTCCATATTCAACTACCACAAGATTATTCAACCGCCGAAATAAAAATCTATAATCTCTTAGGGCAAATACAACAAACTATGCAGGTTTCAAGCGCAGAATCAGCCATTAATATTGCTGCTTTAGCCAGAGGAGCTTATATGATAGAAGTTAGGAATGACAAAAATATTAGTCGGGCGAAATTTATTAAGGAATGAGATAAACGATTAGCTTTTTAGTTCAATATGAACCACATAGACACAATAGAAACATAGGTTTCACATAGATAAACTACAATTTAAACCTATGTGAAACCTATGTTTCTATGATCCTATGTGTTAAAGAAAATAACGATTATTGCCTCACAAAATCACAATGAATATTGATTCTAAAATAGGTAAAAAGTATATCAGAATATTTTTGTAAATTAGCAGCATGAAAAAGAAGAATGAAATATGAAAACAAAAACAACCGAACTCGATGTAGATTTTATAGGTGGAGAAGGAGCTTTGACTGAAGAAGAAGAAAAATCGTTACACGAATTCTTCAGCAAACAAAAACCTGAGCTACAACCCTCTCTAAATAAAATAATTAATCGTACATCAAAAAAACGTGTTATTAAGGCTTAATAATTTCCATATTTATCTACCCATTAAAATAAAATTAATTTGCAATAATAGGAAGACCCGTATTTTATTGAAATGACAAAAATATTAGTCGGGCGAAGTTTATTAAGGAGTGAGATAAAGGCAAGCTTTTTGTTGAAAATGAACCACATAGGCACAATAGAAACATAGGTTTCACATAGATAAACTGCAATTTAAACCTATGTGAAACCTATGTTTCTATGATCCTATGTGTTAAAGAAAATGACGTTTGAACCTTAATTTGATGTTGAATAAATAGAAAGATAGTCTAATAATAAACTAGAAGAATGAAAAACCTCCTATATATTATATCAATTATAATGATTTCAATTGGCTGTAATAATCAAAGCGTTAATGAGAATAAAGCAGAAGGAAGCAATGCTAAACTTAGACCTGATAGTATTAACATAAGAAGAAATATACTCTATCAAATAAGCGGAACCATTCTATATAGAAAAATGTGGTGTGGTGGCGTTCAGATCAGGGCGTATGACAACAGTTACAAAAGCAAACCTTTCAATAACAAAAAGATACAGATAATCAGAGGAACTGTCAATTCCGATACTTGCACAAAAATCAAAGAACTTTATACCAATGCAAAAGGTGAATTTACTTTTGAATTGTCATCAGGCATTTACGGAATCATAGTGGAAGATTGGAAACAAGTTAAATTTAATCCCCCATCAAACACAGAAGACGATCGGTATTTAAAGAAATGTTTAGAAGAGAAATACAAACAAGCCGATATAATCATCAAGCTAATTGATGCGCCTATTAGCAAATTAGTTTATACAGTTATTGGCTATTGTTCAGGAGGCAACCCTTGCAATCCAAATCAAGGGAATAATCGTCCCTGAAAAAATCATTTGATATTAGAAATGTTGTATTTTTGTGGAGTGATTTGCCTAAAGTATTCATCGCAAAGCAAACCAAAAAATAAGTATTAGTAATAAACTGTAAAATGATTGACGATTGGACAATTGAATGGGTGATGTTTTTTGATGAATTTGCTTCAGGCTTTCATCCAACATTTCAAAAAGAACTGGCACAGCAGCTTTTTAGAAAAGGAAGCGAGGGCACAGGGATTAAACAATTTGATAAATATAATTTTCAGCTCATAATTGGAGCAAAAGACCCGGAACTTCGTCTGGACACAAATAAAGTGTTTGCTAAAATTGAATTCATTACGCCAACTTCTTTTACAATTCCGGCAGAAATATATTGGACCTGTGATGAAACAGATAAGCTGTTGGAAATTCACAAACACAATGTTTCGGATAAAAAAATAGAATTTAATTGGGCAGATAACTTTCCAATACAAAGCGTATTGCCCCACATATGACCCTATAAGATTGACAAAAAAGAAAAGTCAGGCCTGAATTTTAATATCGAATATTATTACTATTTACTACCCGATATTAGCCTGGAATTTATGTTCACCTCTCCTTTAAACCCAAAAACAATTAATGATATTGACAAATTTATAACAGACTTCAAAGCACAGTGGAATAGCACCCAAAAGGGAAAAGAAATACAATTTATGAGTGGCTTACAAGTAGCAGAGGACAATATATATGTTTTAGTGACCGACCTTGGTCTGAAAAATAACATCAGCCCCATTTCGAACTTATTAAAGGCGTTTTCAAAACACTTCGAAGCACTTCCAATGAGTAAAGTGATGATAAAATAAGCCATACCATGCAAACTTCAAATTGCAGCAAATAAGCATAACCTAAATTGTGTAAACGATAATTTAATAGTAGATAAATGAACCTCAGAGCATTTACATATCGACTGTTGGGATATAAAACCATTGATGAATTAATGAGCGAAATGAAGCAAGGCAGACGAACAATGATAGGCGAAAAGGCATTGGCAAAAGCACGAAAAATGGCAGATGCTTTGTTGCCCAAAGACGTAAAGTTTCCGAAAGGAGGCGAGATTTATGAATCTCTGGAAGAAGTAGAAATCACTTATATGACTTCATATTATGCTCCCTTTACGGGTGGCGACGATGCAACATTGCCAAAGGGAGTAAGAGTAATAGTCCACAAACCAATTTCTCAACGTCCAACAGGAGTTTATTGCAGCCCGCTCGATTATGACAATCTCGAAAATTTGCTTATTCCCAAACGCGAATCGGAGCATCCGCAATATTCAGGATATTATTTATCCGTCGATACCACTAAACTAAATAAACAATTCAAACAAATTAACACCATGCGAATAAAATACTTAAAAGGCGATGCAACCCAGCCCACCGACAATAAAACGAAAATCATTGTTCATATTTGCAACGACCTTGGCGGTTGGGGAAAGGGCTTTGTGCTGGCAATTAGTAAACGATGGAAACAGCCTGAAATTGAATATCGGAATTGGTATAAGCTGAAAGAACTTGAACCCACACCGACCATGCAATTTCAAAACATAGGTCATAAAGAAAAATACGCTAATGAAAAGAAATTTGAGCTGGGAAATGTTCAGTTCGTCAGGGTTGCCGACGATATTTGGGTGGCAAACATGTTGGCACAGCATGATATAAAACCCGATAAAGATGGAGTTCCCCCCATTCGTTATTCATTTGTCTCAACATGCCTCGAAAGAGTGAAAAAGTTTGCAATACATCACAAGGCAAGTGTTCACATGCCTCGAATTGGTTGCGGTCTTGCCGGCGGCCAATGGACTGAAATAGAACCCATCATAAACGAAAAATTATTAGCCCATGATGTTGAAACAACCGTTTATGACTTTGAATAATCTTCTATAAACCAAAAAAGCAAAATACAATTGTTGTGAAATGCCTGCAAATTATATTGAAAATTTCCTGTATCTTTGCGAAGTAAATTAAAAACCAATACTATGAAAAAGTACGCAATTTTGTTTTTGTTTCTTTCCTTTTTCTTTATCCTATCAGCTCAAACCCCTGTTAAAAATTTCGATGAACTTATGACCGCCCTGAAAGCAGGTAAGTCGGTTAAAGCAATCATTTATTATGGGAAATGCAAGTTAATTTCTGATGGCGTTGAAAAAACTGAATCACCCAATGCCATTGGAGGCATGAAATTAGAAACCTTCGAATATTTCGATTCGAGTGTCTTCAAGAACAAAGTCCCAACTTTTGTAACCAGTTCGCAAACCGTATTGATAAATCATTCTCATTATGGTTACGTTTATAACTACATCAAAATCAAAGTTCGAATAGATAATTCGGTTGAAATTACAGCACGATATCTTAAGCCGCGTAAATTCTCATCCAAATTTAAAATTGTCATGGACGAAACATTTAAAAGTAAAATATACAATGGAGATAACGAAGGTGCAGTTTCATTATTTGTCGAATAAATACATAATTCATTCAATAAGATGAAATGAATTTTTCATTGTCATGAAATTAAACAAACCTACGATAACGAAAGATATATTAATAATTTAAACCGGCTTCCTGCTGAGCCACTCGATTAAGAACATGAATATAGAACTAACAAAAAAACAATATAAAACGCTTCTGACCATGATGTTTTGCGGCGAATGGATGCTTAACAGTCACAAAATAAAGCATGATAAAATGTATAACGATACCGAAGAGTTAGAACAACATATTTTTTCTTTTGCATCAAAAGCAGGCTATGAAAAATGGATTGAGTATGATGATGATTTACAAAGATACTTTCCAACACTTGCAATGGAAGAAGCAATGCAGAAATTTAAAGATAAGTATAAAGAAAAACTATTTGATTTTTAAAGTACTCTTAAACTGTAAAAAAACACCCATAAAACCATGTAATATGAAAAATCTGAGCCTTGTATTAATATTGCTAATATCAATATGTAGCAGTTGCAACAAAAAAGAATTTGTAAAAGGAACAGCAAAATGTGTCGAAGAAAAAATTAAAAGTTTCAATTTAACCTCCACTTGCAGCGATGCCTGTGTTAAAGAATATATGTTTCAGGGAAGCACTGTCTATGCATTCGAACCGGGCAGTTGTGGTCGTGATATGACCACCGAAGTGATTGATCGCGATTGCAAAAAGCTCGGATATTTAGGTGGATTCATGGGAAACACAAAAATCAATGGAGAAGCCTTTTCAAAAGCCATCTACATCAAAACAATCTGGAAGAAACAAAAACCGGAATAGTTGGAATTTATGGTTTACAAAGAAAAACTTGCTCACTGAATTAGAAAGAGAAACAATTCTTTTAATTTAGTCATTAGAAAATATTCAAATATATAATTATGAAAACAAGCTACATACTAAAACACTTTATAGGTACATTCATATTCTTTTCTGTCCTATTTATAAGTGCAGGTCGGATGGCTTATTGGCAAGGACTGACCTATGTGATAATTGGTATTGTCATGTCGGCATTAAATTACACTGTTTTACGAATAGATTCTGAGCTTTTAAGAGAACGGTCCAAGCCCGGAGAGGGGGCTAAGAAATGGGATAAGATCATATTAGGGCTATCTTTTCTGCTTACAATTTTAATGTATATAATTGCCGGTCTTGATTCAGGTCGCTATCATTGTTCGCCCAATTTTCATTGGAGCCTCTATCTCGGGGGTATCCTCCTGACAATTGGCGGACAACTCTTGTTTCTAATTGCTCAAAAGCAAAATAAATTCTTTTCAAGCACCGTACGTATTCAAACCGAAAGGGGGCATACCGTTTGCGAAACTGGGCTTTATAAAGTAGTAAGACACCCCGCTTATTTGGGCAATATCATACAATTGTTAGGCTTTCCCCTGCTCTTTGGTTCTCTTTGG
>JBAWXL010000201.1:0-8909 GCA_037144095.1 Bacteroidota bacterium | reverse complement strand
CTTCTCTTTACTTATTTCCGTTGTGGTAGCCTCAGCAAGCATATTCAGCACCATCTCTAAGTTAGTCATGTTATCGCGCAGATTCTCTCGCTTTAAATCTTTAAACTGTTTATATTGCTTCACCGTTTTTCCACTCCATGCATGAGTAATAATGTCGGTTAGAGTTGCAAACTCCTGCCCTTTTTTAACTCCACGATTTTCCCATTCATCCGTAAGTTCTTTTCTAACCTCAATACTTTTAAGCCGTTGGTTAACCCACTCCTTACTGTAGCCAAGTTTAAGATAATTTTCCATTGCCCTGTCAATGCTTAGTTCAGGGTTTTGCGATTCTTCAATCCTTTCATAACCTGCATGAGCAAGCCACTGTTTAAAAGGCTCTGCCTTAGGTGATGGAATAGATTGAATGAGACGTAGCAGTTGTTCAGTATCAGCCACATCTGTTAAATAAAGTTTCCCATCAGACGATTCCATTTTCAGTTGGTTACAATTTGTAACCGACTCATTGCCTTCCTTTATTAGTCGATGTTTTAATACTTTCCAATAGTTTCTTGGATTGGGGCTATCGGTTAATACACCTACAATGTCCACAATACTGAAATACCATTTCTCTTGTTCCGCATCCCAATGACTGCGGATTTTTTTACTCTCAAATAATTTAATTTTACTCATCCAACTTAAATCTTTATGATATTTTATTATGATGTTACTACCAAATCAAACCTACAGTTTGTGCGAATTATCAATTCTCCATTGTCAATTTTCAATTTTCAACTCCTCCTCGTGCGACTTTTTGCGGGCACTAACATAGAGCTTATAAAACGCAGGGTCTTTACGTTTGTAGCCAATGGCTGTGAAATCAACATCGTCCTTAAGCCAACGAAGCGTATCGGCTACTTCGGTTTTCAGCAAGGCGAGCGGAGTTTTGAGTCTTTCCTTAGCTTCAACAGGCTCCTTGGCATCACTGACGAAAGCATCATGCTTATTTTCCCATTCCGTGAGGTCTGCAGCACTGAAACCGTGTGGTTTTAATAAAGCACCCAGATGTCTGGCTTTTTTCAGAAAATCAGCACTTATCTTCTTCAGTTCATCCTTTTTCAATCGCACTAATTGATAGGCTTTAAATTTAGCCGAAGCCATCAATTCTTTATCGCCAATGGCTTCGGCGTGAGAATAAATGGCAGCAATGCCTCCCTCGCATATCAGTACAAGATCATTTTTTAAGCCTTTTTTCGGCACATCTATTCCCTTATCATTGGTCTCAATTTTTTGAACCAAGGCATGAATGCTCTCAATTTTGCCATCAAGCGTGCTTTGATGCACACCCATTCGGGCTATTTTCTCAATAGCCTTAGGATTATCATGGAAAACCTTTTTGATGGCAATCAATTTATCAATATCTTTCTTTAATTTATCGTCCATAAGTTTTTCCCCTTATTTAGATCGTTTTTTATATTTTGAGTAAAATTACATATTTTTTTATTCTCACTAATATTATTTTTCATCCTCAATCCAACTGAGGTCGAAATCTTAACCGAATTATATCCTTATAAAGTCATGATAGTGAAGGCTACAAAATATATCGATGAAGGAAAACCTTTGCCTCGTGCATCACTTAAACTACAGCTTTCTGGGTTGTAATCTCATGCGAATATGCTGCAATCGGATATAGTTTAAATCCATTACGAAAGAAGCCTCTGAGCCTGAAACTTCAGCCGAACTTTAGGAATAATTTCAAATTATCCTATGGTCAAAGCGGATTTGCAAAATCAGCTTAGCTGCATCACATTTTTTATATATGCCGCTCAGTTGGGAACGAGGTTCATCTTAATATATTTCAAGCCCCCTTTATCTTTTATACAGCATGTAAAAGAATTTTCTTTATTGCCAAATTTGTGCTCTTAATTCAGGACACACTTCCGCTTAACTACATTGTTCACTTTGTTAAACACCGCTCAATTAGGAAAGTATTATTCTACGACTTTATTTCAATACCAGTCTTTTTTATTTCTCTAATAAAAGGATTGTTCGAATTGAAATCTTCTTTTGATATTGGATGAGGCTCTATTCGCGTATCAACCTGAGAGGCAAGCAACATTAGCTGCACTTGCAAATCAAACTTATCATTATCTTTCAGATGGTCAAAAACCAGAGCAATGTCGATATCACTTTCCTGCCGCTCACTATTGTTGGCATAAGAACCAAATAGAATGGCTTTTTCAACCCCCTTATGGTGCAGCTTGATTAGCGCAATATATTGATTTATTGTAATATTAATTCCTTTATCCATAGTCGGTAAGCTTTTATTTCCATTATCCATTTGCTTGTGTATGCTAAAGTACACATCTTCTGAAAACTCAGTTTATAGTCATCATATCGTGCGTTAATATTGAAAGCTGTAACGGTTACTAAAAATACTTTTTGCTCCACAGTTACTTTCATTTCAGCTAATTCTGCAAGCCTCAGCAAATTGTGTATATAGGGAGGATAGTCTTGTTTCGATTTTAAGTAATAGGCTTTCAAGAGCTTCTCAATCATCAAATGTCCCACAAACAATGCCCAATTATATCGTTTCGTTTCAAACATAGCTTTCATGGTTTCAAAATCATCATCAGAAGTTTCAACCCAATATTTGATGAGTTTTTCTATATCAATTTGATGTTTTTCCATAAGGCAAAATTAAAGAAATTTTCTTACTTACCTATCATTTGCTAAAACAAGATATTTTTATTCAATTCAATTTAGGCTCATAGCTTTAATCGAAACTATATTCATAGTCCCATACTTTATCTGTTTTAGCATAATCCCATTACGATAGAAGCATCTGAATCTGGAACATCAACCGAACATTAGCGACAATTTCAAATTATCCAATGTTCAAAGCCGATTTGCAAAATCTGCTTAGCTGCACCACATTTTTTTATATATGCCGCACAGCTGGGTAGCAAATACCAAAAAAATAGAATGATATAGGAAAATCTTCTTTGAACTAAGAAACCTATATTATTGACTACTTTTTAATAATCCAATTATTAGCTTTATATTCAAAATCCAATTTCATAGTAGATTCTTTATCGGTTTTAGCGATTCTGATAAATACATCTAATTTTGAACCCCAAGTGCATGGCGGAATTGAATATAAATGAGTGGGCATATCTTTTTCTCTCATAAATTGATTAATCAAATCTTCAATTTGTTTTTTTAATATTTTTCGCAGTGCAAAATAATTAATATCACTACTTGAAAATGAATATTTAAAACCACCAGAATAATGACAATTAACTTGTCCTATGTTTTTATTATTTAAAAATATCAAAGCAACGCCTTCATGTGTTTCGCCCCTTTTCTTTTTAAAATGAATATCTTCAACTGGAATTTTATATTTTATAATTATTTTATCCTGTAATTTCTGTTTAACTACATCAGTGAATTTAACTGACATGTCAAATTCAACTTTATTTATCATAAGTAATCATTTTGCAATATTTGTAACTGTTTCCAGTATCTGATTTTGTTATTAATATTAAAAATCACTTCTGTTTTTGTTCTTAAAATCTGATTTCTCTGTTTAGATTTTCTATAGCAATTAAGTTTCTCAATAAACGTAATTATTAGTTCTCCATTATCATTTTTTTTCTCTGAATAGCCATCTTCTTCAATAACATAAGTTGGCTTTTGAAATTCCTTATAAAAACTATTGTTTATATAAGAATTGATTTTATTAGGAGTAGTGTTTTTCATGGTAACGTATAAATCTACGTTTTTTGAAAAATAATCAGTTGCTTCAAAAGAAGAATTTTCTAATGCTTTATAACTTTTTAAAAGAATATTTTTGTGATTTTCTTCTGATGTTTTTTTTATATTATTATCAATAACAATGCTTTTACTGTTATAAGTATAAGAAAAGTCACTAGCAAAAGCATATTTGGGTTTTATAACCCAAATATTTTTTCTATTTTTATACCCCTTTAATCCAATTATCTTTAATGGTCTTCCTTGTTCATCAACGGTACCAAGAGATTTGTCTGGTTCTTTATCTGGATAAATTCCGAAGTCAACTTTTTTGTCTGATTTAGAAAAATCTTGATCTGATGTTTTATCAACAATTGTTCCCTTTTTATTTATTAAAAATAGATCCCTTGATGTTGTTTCAATCTTTGCAACACCATTAATAAATTTTCCTGCATGATTAATTTCTTTATTATCAACCAATACTATTACATTATCTCCTTTAGTATTAATAAAAGCATAATAAATATCTCCATGTTTATCCATGTAACCAACATCAACTAACCCTTCGCTAAATACACTTGAACTCGAATAGAAATACTTAAAAGGTATAACAGTCTTTCCAGTTTTATTAATAAAACCAAATTGGTCATAAGTAACATATTTTCCTTCAATTTTTACATTTGCTTTACCAACGCAAGCATATCCTTCGCTGAAATTACCTGCAAGTTCAAATGACGGTTCGATTATAATATTTTCCTTCACATCAATATAACCCCATTTACCATTTACTTTAACGGCAGCAAGGCCTTCATGGAAAGGTTCTGCAGCATCATAACCTTTTTTAATGACAATGTTTCCTGTAGTATCTATAAAAAAGATTTTATTATTATCTTCGACCATAGCTAAAACAAGATTTGTAGTATCAATTGTAACTTTTCTTAATATACTATCCTGAGAAGATTTCTCTGTGTAAGAAGGACTATCAAATAAAAAATATTTTCTTGTAAAAAATAGACCAGCTACAACAACTAAAACAATAATAATAATTACCACTAATTTAATATTTAATTTTTTAGTTGGTGCTTTATCTGTTGTAATTTCAGTTTTTTCTGATGCTACTTTAATTTCTTTTGTTGGCACATTGTTTTTTGATTGCATTGCACCGCACTTTGTACAGATATATCCAAATTCAACAGGATAATATCCGCAATTATCGCATTTAACAAATTTCGCCATAATTTTCAATTTACTAGGTTTAATAAAATTTCCAATTCACCTAAAGAAAAAACTTTTTTATTTTTAAAAAATACTTCTTCAATTGAGAAATCAACATTTTCAAGTTTTTGTTTTATATTATTTATAGCAACTTCTTTTGAGACATAGTCGTTATCAGAAGTTATTATTTTAATTGCCTTGTTTCCATTTGTTTTAGTTTGTTCAACAGAAACATTACCAGCCCAATGTTTGTCGAGACGTACAATATATTTTTTCATTTCTTTCAGCTTTACTATTTACGAGTGTCTATAATTACATTACCAGCTTCATCATATTTCACATACCCTTTTTCTTCTCCGTATTCGTAGAATGCTTCCATTCTTTTCTTTCCAGAAGGATAATTTGTAATTCTTCGACCATGCCAAACTTTATTTCCAGTATTATCAATATAGTAATCATCCATAGTTGTTGAACCATCTGACAATGTGCCATAATCTGTTTTAACAACTGGATTAGTCGGTCTATCATTTGAAGAAGCAGAATTACTTTCCGAAGAAGAGGAAGATGAATGAGAACCTTTATTGCAGCTGCTACACCCTTTTCCTAAAAGAAGTAGAATAATAAGACCAAGAAAAATCCATAAGGAAATTTTTGCCCAATGATTAATTTTAAGAAAATCTATAAAGCTTTCATAATAATGTTTAAGTGAAACTGAGCCTGATTCTTTTAATTGACTTTCTGTTAATGGAGTTGCACCTGCTTTTATAAGTAATTGCAATATTTCCGATAACTTCCGCTGATGAGCTAAAAACATAGGAGAGTATCCATCCTTCCTTTTTTTATTAATATCAGCTCCTTTTTCAATCAATATTTTAACAATATTAATATTCTTTTTTCTAATCGCAATAATCAAAGGTGTTTCTAAATTACTATTAGCAGTCATATTAATATCTGCACCATTATCTAATAAAATAGAAACGGCTTTTTCATCACACTTATTTACAGCATATATTAATGGAGTTACATTACCCCATATAGCACCTTCAATGTTTAAATCTACATTATTTTTAATTAAAATCTCAATGATTTCATAATGTTTAAGTTTAATAGATTGGAAAATTGGGATTAGTTCGTGATCGGTCTTTTTATTAAAATTCACATCCGCCCCATTTTTAATAAAGAAATTTAATAAATCAGCATTATTCTTTTCAATAGCATAATTGATAGGAGTCGGAATAATATTGCTATTATCATTAAAATTCACATTTGCTCCGTTTTTTATTAAAAGTTCAGCAATATCAAGATGGTTATTTGTATATGCAGAGTATAAAGGAGAATAATACCATTTTTTCTTATCCTTTTCGATATAATAAAACGCGTTAGCAGAAACACCAGCTTCGATTAACAAGCGAACATTATCAAAGTTGCCTTGCTGCGAATAATAAACTATATTTCTTTCGATGATTGCTATATCCAACTTGTTAAGAAGTTCAATAGCATCCTGTTTTGATTTTGAAACTAAATCCATAAATTTTATTTTAAAGGGTTAAAAAACTTTACAAAACTGACATAGGAAGCAATCAGAGTCTGGGGGATAATAGTATTCAGAATCACATCCTAAGTTCACTATATAAATTACATCCATTACTATGGAATAGTTATCTTTTTAATGGAGAACTTTATTGTTCTTCGAAGTATTCACTTCATTCTCTTATTTCAAAGCATTTTCTACCATACTAAAGCAATCCTTCCCATTATTAATTCTTCATTCTAAATTATTAATTGCCATTGTCAATCCTCAATACTAATAGCCACTTCCCCATCCTCCGTCAAAGCCTGATTCCCAAAAAACAAATAAGGTTTTCCGGGCGCACCCAATAAAGTACCTTTGCTTTCGAGGTCTTCAGCAATTTCTAAAATAGCTGCATCTTCGGGTATTTCTGCAGGAGCAACGGATGTCTCCTGAGTCCAGAAACGGAGATTGGCTTGTTTAAGATTTTCAAATAAATAGGTCTTATCGGGCAGAATAGGAAAACCTGCCATCATAATTTTATTTCCACGCAAAATATCCAAAATATATTCACCCGGATTGGTGATAGTTTCACCGCCCGATTTGCGTTTGCGATGCCCCTGATGGTGTTTTTCGCGGGCAAAAGTATAAAGTTGAAAAAATGAAGGAGCTTTGCGTTTAAACGCAAAGGCGGTGTCGTCCATCGTATCCCTTACCCAAAAAAGCGCCTCCGACACCATCGATTTCAGCTCGCTTAAATCGGTTTTATGCACCTCTCTTTTCACAGCCGGAGCTTCTGCTGCTCCCACAAAAGCAGTGTGCAGCGTCTGCCATTCGGTGATATCGGCTGCTTCAAAACCATGAGCTATCAACTGAGCTGCGTTGTTGGTCGCCACAGCCAAAAAATTAGTACTCAGGGTAATGAGGTCGTTTTTATGCAACCTTTCAATCTGATAGGCTTTGTATTTAGCCGAGTTTTTCAGGTTTTTATCGCCCAGTTCGGTCGCCAGCGAGCGTATGGCGGCAAAGCCCGATACCATTATGGCTACCAGACCAGTTTTGGCATCGCCTTTCACCACATACAAACCATGAATATTAATACCCGTAAGTTGTGCTTTTGCTTTGATGTCGAAAATTTTTCCATCAAGTGTAATCAAGTGTGCCCCCATACGATCCACCAAAAGCAATACGGTGGGATATGCATGGCAAACTGCTGAAACAGTGAGCAATTGATTTACATCTTCGTTTAGTTTATCGTCCATATTTCCTCCTAATTTTGATTTATTTTGAGACGGTAAATTTAGTAATTTTTTTTCTTATAAAAACAAATATATTTTCATATAAGTCAAATAATTTTTTTCTATCTCCTAAATATGTCGAAACACAGGATATTTCAGATACATTCTTCCTTTAAATCAATTTCAAAAAGGGTGTTTCCTCCATAATCATTTTCAATATTTTAGGAGCAATAAACAATAATAAACGGATACAATTTAGTTTTTATACAGAAAAAGCAATTAAAATTAAACCCCAAAGTCTGCAATGAAAATCTTTTTTGCTAAATACTCATTGTGAACCTTGTGGTTTATTCCATCCTATTATCCTCTAAATTGCCTATTTTATATCGTTTCGCATTCCTTTTTCAGTGACTTTTCAAATCAAAGAAGCAGCCTTTACAAATTGAAAAAATGCAAAAACAGTTAAAATGTCGTTATTACAAGGAAATTGCAGGCTTTACAAGTAAAAAACCAGCCATTACACAAAAAAGGAGTCGAAAATTCGATGATTATTTTGATTACATTGAAGAAATTTCAAATCGCAAAATCAAAAAATCGATTTACAAATCAAAAAATTGTCATCCCGTGCCTTTTCAAGTTTTTTCATTTTATAATGTTGGTTTCGCATAAGTAATTCGCCAGTTTAAATGACAGATTAGAGCCTTTACAATGCAATACTCTGTTCGCAAAATGACCCTTTTTTCTTTTCAAATTGCAAATTTCTCGCCCCAAAAGGGAAAATTTGCAAAACAACTAATTCCCTTGGCTTCCCAGAGAAAAAAATTGACTTTACAAAAGAAATAATTCGCCTAACATGAATAATATTTCTTTTTTCAATTTATAAAAAAGTCATCGCAAGTTAAAAAGTTTGCGTCCCAAATGACTAATTTCGCTTCGTAAAAAGAAAATTTAAAATTGCAAAAAGGAAAAAACGAGTGTTCCATTTCCAACTAATTAAACCCCAAAACTCATTAACTCAATAACAAATTAACACATTAACCCAATAACTAAATAATAATAACACAAAATAAAAAACCCATAAAAACGTTTAGCTATATTAAATATATTAGCTTTGTAAACAAATACTTCATCCCGTGCGAAATAAATCAAGCCTCTTATTTTTACTTCTTTTTCCCTTATTATCTCTGGCACAAACCGGTGGAACCGAGGTGTATAAT
>JBAWXL010000200.1:0-8944 GCA_037144095.1 Bacteroidota bacterium | reverse complement strand
CTCCTACTACATTTGGATAATCAACTGTTATCGGTGCCTTGATGGTAAAAACAGCATCTGATGTATCTGCTGAAGTGGGATATAATGTATTGAATAATCTTACTAATGCCTGAGTATTGGTGTTGGTTTGGGGTAATGTCCAGGCATATGTACCCGTATTGGATGCAGAGGTTGTAATTACTGTCCAATTGGATCCGTTATTTAATGAATATTCTATTTGAACATTGCTCGCAACTGAATTCACATCCCATGTGATATTACTGGTGTTTTGAGAACGGAGTACTTCTCCTCCATTTGGAAATGTAATAATGGGCTTTGGCAATTGAATGCTAAATGGCGCATTGCTTACATCGAAATTTGTAGGATATCCCACATTGCTAATACGAATCAGTGCTTGATTTGTTACTGTGTTAGGAACAGTCCAGGTATACGAACCAGTGTTAGATGCCGATGCTGCAACTATATTCCAGTTTACCCCATTGTCAACGCTATATTCTATTAGTACATTTGTAAATAAGGTATTTATCGTCCAGATAATGTTCTGAGAGCTGTTTACTTTCCATACTTCGCCTCCATTGGGAACAGTGAGTACGGGTGTCGCTGCAATAATAGTATTGGGGGCATTGCTGGCATCTTTACGACAATTATTCTGATTATCTCTTACCCGCACATATACATTTGTACTTGGAGTATTGTTCACCGTCCATAAATAATTATTACTGGTAATATTACTGGTTACTACACTGTAACTAGCCCCTCCATTTGTGCTATAAAGTACATCGTAATATCCACTGGTTCCATTAGCTGTCCAGGTTACATTGTAGGGTGTCAAGGCATTCATCGTTACTCCTCCATTTGGATTGATAACTGTAATGGTACCTGTAGGGTTCTTAACTGGCACCTCATAATCGCTACTGTCTTGCCAGAAAATAGGCATCGATGAACTATATTGGTAATTCCATCTACCTATTACTTTAAATCGTATCGTTCCCGGAGCTACATCGGGTACTGAAAAGGAGGCCGAATAATAGTGAGTTGCACAATAGTTATATTGAGTACTTATTAAATTCCAGGTATTGCTTCCTCCAACGCTATAATATACTTCATAATTATTGGCATAAGAAGAGCTGGTGCTACTATTGTAACACGTACTTCCTGAAGTATAGTTCTCAAATGCTGTCGTCTTACTCCATTGAATCGATATTGTCGAGCAACTGGTAAGGGTATCACTTGTTAGATTTGGATAGTCTACCGTAATTGGAGCTTTTATGGTGAATACAGCATTGGAAGTATCCATGGCTGATGAAAAAGAGGTGTTGGTTAATCGAACTAAAGCATTTGTATTGGTATTCATTAAAGGAACTGACCATGCATAAGTACCCGTATTGGATGCAGAGGAAGTAATGGTTGACCAAGTCAACCCGTTGTTTAATGAATATTCTATTTGTACATTACTTGCCACGGTGCTTGCATCCCAAGTAATATTTTGAACATTGCCACTTCGCCATATTTCTCCGCCGTTAGGAGCAGTTATCATGGGTGCTGGAAGGTTAATAGTAAAAGGAGCATTGCTCACATCGTAATTTGAAGGCGCTCCAACGTTGCTGATGCGTATCAATGCCTGGGTGGTTATTGTGTTGGGTACTGTCCATGCATAGGACCCTGTGTTAGATGCCGAAGCAGCAACAATATTCCAGTTTACTCCATTGTCAACACTATATTCAATATAAACACTCGTAAACAAAGTATTGACTGTCCAGGTAATATTTTGAGTGCTATTTACTTTCCAAACTTCGCCTCCATTGGGAGCTGTGAGTATGGGGGTAGCAGCAAGAATAGTATTTGGGGCATTACTGGCATCTTTGCGGCAATTATTCTGATAGTCTCTTACCCTCACAAATACATTTGTACTCGGGGTATTATTTACTGTCCAATTATAATTATTACTGCTGATGTTACTGGTTATAATACTGTAGCTTGCCCCTCCATTGGTACTATAGAGTACGTCGTAATAACCACTGGTACCATTAGCGGTCCAGCTTACATTGTATGGGGTCAAGGCATTCATCGTAACGCCTCCATTAGGATTAATAACAGTGATAGTTCCCGTTGGATTCTTCACCGGCACTTCATAATCACTGCTATCTTGCCAGAAAATAGGCATGGAAGAACTATATTGGTAATTCCATCTGCCTATTACCTTAAATCGTATCGTTCCCGGGGCTACATCGGGTATAGTATAGGTAGCCGAATAATAATGAGTCGCACAATAATTATATTGAGTGCTTATTAAATTCCAGGTATTGCTTCCCCCTACACTATAATACACTTCGTAATTATTTGCATAAGACGAGCTGGTACTACTGTTGTAACATGTACTTCCTGATGTATAGTTCTCAAAGGCTGTGGTCTTGCTCCATTGAATTGATATCGTAGAGCAACCGGTCAAAGTATCTCCTACTACATTTGGATAATCAACTGTTATCGGTGCCTTGATGGTAAAAACAGCGTTTGAAGTATCACAAATAGTAAAAATGGTATTATTGGTGATTTTAACAAGTGCTTGTGTTGTAGTATTCATCAAGGGAATAGTCCATCCATAGCTTCCATTATTGGTAGCTGAAGTTGTTATGGTCGACCATGTTCCTCCATTATTTAATGAATATTCAATTTTAACAGTGGAAGTAAATAATGTATAATCCCACATAATATTATGCGTATTACCACTTCTCCAAACTTCACCTCCATTGGGTGCAGTAATAAAATTTCCCGGCATTTGAATAGTAAACGGAGTTGCACTTACATCATTTACAGTGGAGCCGGTTGAATTGCTTGCTCTCACCAATGCTTGTGTTGTTGGAGTATTTGGGATCGTCCATGTATAACTTCCCGTATTGGGCGCAGCAGAATTTATCATATTATAAGTAACCCCATTGTCAGTTGAATACTCCAATTTCAAGGTTGTATAAAAGGTAGCCGAATTCCACGTGATAGTTTTATTGGCATCAATAGTCCAGATCTCTCCTCCGTTTGGAGAAGTCAAAATAGGATTAGCTGGTGTTATTTCGAACACAGAATTTGATAAATCAAGCTGGCAGGATGTGGTAGCATCGGTTACTTTTATTAATGCCTGTGTTGTTGGTGAATTGGGTACCTGCCAGGTATAGTTGTTGGCGGCAACATTAGTAGCAATAGTTGTATAAGTACTGCCGTTATTTGTAGAGTAGTATAAATTAAAATAGCCCGAAGTACCTGCTGGAGTCCATGATATTTGATGCGTGGATAATCCTTGCCATGTTTCTCCGCCATTAGGAGAGGTAATGGTAATTGGCAATTGAATGGTAAATACCCCGTTACTTACATCTTGTTTTGTAGTGTCTGAATAGTCACGCACTCTGACTAATACATTATTTGATCCGGCCATTGGAACCGTCCAACTGTATTGACCATTGGTGATATTAAGTTGTGAGGCTACTGAAGTCCAGATAGCTCCTCCATTTAACGAGTAATCAATATTCCAAAGATTGGAAACTCCAGTGGCGTTCCACTTAATTAAATAAGTTTGACATCCGTATAAAATTTCACCTCCATTGGGTTGAGTTATGGTAATTGATTGAGAGAAAGTACTAAAACTCAATGTGAGCAAAAGTAAGGCAGTAATAATTCTTTTCATTTTGAACTAAATTAACGGTGAAATATTGCAAGCAAATGTATAAAAAAAATCACATATCGTTCTAACTAATACTTTTGATAAAGAAATCAGAAAAAATATACCTTTGCCCCCATGGAAAAAAAGCCCGAATACTTACGCAAACCCGATTGGTTAAAAATAAAACTCCCTGCGAAAGAAAATTATGCTTTTGTAAAAGATATTGTTGCTAAACATAAACTTCACACTATCTGTAGTAGTGGAAATTGTCCCAATGTGGGCGAGTGTTGGGACGCAGGTACTGCCACTTTTATGATATTAGGAAACATCTGTACACGTGCCTGCAAGTTTTGTGCAGTAGAAACCGGCAAACCACTTCCTCCCGATTACAGTGAAGCTCAAAAAGTAGCCGAGTCCATTCAATTGATGGGTTTAAGGCATTGCGTCATTACTTCCGTCGACCGCGACGACCTTATGGATGGAGGAGCCTCAATATGGGCTGATTGCATTCGAAAGATAAAGGTGTTAAACCCTGATATTACCATCGAAACTCTTATCCCCGACTTTAATGCTAACCTAAAACACCTTCAACAGATAATTGATGAAAACCCTACCATCATTTCTCATAATCTCGAAACGGTTGAACGTCTCACACCCCTCATACGAACCAAAGCACAATATCGACTAAGTCTTGAAGTGATACGTTATATCTCCTCTAAGGGCATTCGTGCCAAATCAGGCATCATGCTGGGCTTAGGCGAAACTGATGCCGAGGTCATTCAGGTGATAGACGATTTACGTGAATGCAATTGCAGCATTATCACCATTGGGCAATATCTCCAACCCAGTCGTCAGCATTATCCTGTTAAGGAATATGTTATTCCTGAAAAATATAAAATGTTTGAAGAACTTGCCCTGCAAAAAGGGTTTCTCTTTGCCGAATGCAACCCTTTGGTGCGTTCCTCTTTTCATGCCGAAAAACATATTAAATAAATTCTATGTCGAACAGAACTGTCCATTTTACTGATCTGGGTCTCAAAGAATATAAAGAAACCTGGGATTATCAGGAACAGCTGTTTAATGCTTCTCAGGAAATTAAGCAAAACATAGGTCTTACTTCTCCACCACCTCCTACTCCAAATTATTTGATTTTTTGCGAACATCCCCACGTGTTCACACTTGGCAAAAGCGGAAGTGAAAACAATTTGCTCATCAACCTGATTCAACTCAAGGCAAAGAATGCTGTTTTTTTTAAAACAAATCGTGGAGGTGATATCACTTATCATGGTCCGGGGCAAATTGTAGGATATCCAATACTCGACCTAGAGAATTTTTCATTAGGCATCAAATCCTATATCGATTATTTGGAAGAAGTGATTATTCTTACTTTAAAAGAATTTGAAATAACTTCCGAACGATTAGCAGGGGCTACCGGAGTTTGGATTGATAGCAATAAGCCTTCTGCCCGAAAAATATGTGCCATAGGGGTAAGAGCCAGCCGCTACATCACTATGCATGGTTTTGCCTTAAATGTAAATACCGATCTTAGTTATTTTTCACATATCAATCCCTGTGGGTTTACTGATAAAACAGTAACCTCTATGCAAAAAGAACTTGGGCGAGATATTCCTCTTGATGAAGTGAAGAAATCATTAAAGAACAACTTTGAAGATGTTTTTAAGATGAAACTCATCAACTGAAAACCTCTGCTAACACAATATGCGATTTCATATTGCCAAAACCCGGCAAGTGAATTTTATAGTATTCCATTAATTTTTCAAGCAACTCAGCTCTGAATTCGAGAGGGACAAATGCCTGATAGTTTTCTAAAGTGATTTCATCAAGCTTAGAAAAGTAATAGCTTAATGGATAATCGAGAAAGGGATTTCCCAGAGGGGGATTTGACAAGAATACCCCTTCAGTTAAATCGAAGAAAGTGGAATGCTGACCATAAACTCCATTTGGCGAAAAGCCTAACAAACGAGTAAGTTTTACCATAAAAATAAGATGAAAATCGCTGAATTGTGTAGGTATCTCTTCGAAAAACAGCAAATAAACTTTAATAAAATCCCAAAGCAATTCATTCTTTTCTTCTTCACGAATGGCTTTGCTGATGAGTTCATTGATAAAAAGCGCAATGGCACTTTTGCGAATATCAGAATAAATTGAATTTAACACAGCCATTGGACGTGCTTCTTTCATTTGTTGAAGTCCGACTTTGGGCTTATGATTAAATTGTATTTCGAGAATTAACAAATGTGAAAACAAGGAGGCTTTGGTGACGCTCTTTTTATTGCGGCTTCCCTTGACAATAAAGGAAATCAAGCCCAGTTCACGTGTGTAAACTTTTACAATAATACTACTTTCAGAATATTTATATTGATGTAAAACGATACCGGAAACAGTGAGTAACATCTGGGGTTAAATGAGTTTAAGCAAACAACAATGGGGGAAAAGACCCAAATCCCAAGTCCCCAAAGTTATTTCTTTCATTTGATTTGGAATTATTGATTTAATTCTCAAACAATATCTTGCTCACCTGAGTTTGTGTTCCATCGGCATTACTGCAAAACACAAGATACACTCCGGTTGTAGCTCTTTTACCTGTTAGTGTAAGCCCATTCCAGATGGCTTGACCACCTATTGAAGTGGTTTTATAAATCAATTTGCCTGAAACGTCAGTAATCTTAACATCAGAATCAAGAACCAAACCTTTTATGGCAATAATTCCGTTGTAATCATGCTTAACAGGATTAGGATAAGCATATACCGATTCAAACTTTTCGCCACCAAAAGTTGCCGTACTTTTATATGAAATTATGCCCCGCGTGGTGCCAAAAAACACTTCGCCTGTTGCCTGATTAATGGTAATGCTGGTAATATTGTCAGACAATAAAGGGCTGGTGCTTTCTGTGAAATGAGCTAATTGCTGAGTGCCATCGGCCGACATCAAAAACACTCCTGAACCCTCGGTTCCGAACCATTTGCGGTTGGCTCCATCCACTGCAATGGCAGTTACTGACTCAGTTTCGAGAAGATGTTGCCAATGACCGTCTTGTTCTAATAAAATTGTTTGAGCAGCATAATTGCCCGAAAAAGCATCTGCCGTATTATAAAAAACTTTTATTCCTTTATTGGTTCCCACCCAAATATCACCATTCAAATCGTTAGCAATACTAAGAATATTTCCGGCGGCTACATCATTCCCATAATTCACATCAATGGTTTTTTTCTTATCATCGGCAGCATTGTAGATGGTTCCATTATCGTCATACACCATCACCGTGCTGCTGCGTGGATTGGTAATCCATTTCTGATTGATGTTGTTGGCTACAATGTCGCCAAACTCCAAAGCGTTTCCGGTGTTGAACGAATACCAACCTCCGTTAGCCGAAAACAAACACAAACCATTTGTAGTATAAGAATTGGCAATCCAAAGATTCCCTTTTTCGTCATAAGTGATACCCCCACAACGGATGCTCGTGGGGTCTAAGTAGTGGGGCTGCAAGGTGCTGTTCGATGAGTTGTACACTTTGGTTACAGCTCCATTATTCATTTCCACAAGACCTTTGCCAAAGGAGTTGATGAAAATATGTTGCGCATTATTAGGATCGATAACCACATTAATAAAATCAAATAAAGTGTCGAAGCCGGCGATGTTTAATCTATTATAAGTCTTCCAGTGGTTTTCCTGCAAACCATACAAACTCGCCTGCATAAATTCATTTCCCTGGCTTAGGTTTTTTGCCCCTGGCACTGCCCATAAAATACTGTTGCGAGCCTGCATGGCAAAAACATTTTCGGTGAGTGGCCCGTTCAGCAGAAACTGCGAAAAGTCGTCGTAGGTTTTATAGCGAATTAAGCCAATGGTGCGGTCGGCAATCCAAATATTATCAGCATTATCTAAGAAAGCATCTGCCGGACGGGCATCGGAACTATAGTTATAAACCGAGCGCAACTGTTGCATATTTTGGTCTAATTCTAATACCGACTCGTTGTAAATGATAAGCAAACGATTGCTGAACTTTCTGAATCCAAGGCGGGTTTGCGAATTATCGGGACGAAAATACGCCCATTGAGTTCCATCATACACAAGCAAAGTATCCGTATAGGGCAATGCATTGGTTTTATTCACAATAAGTTTTCCTGAAAAATATTCGATAAAATTATAGGAAGCAGCAGGAAAGGGCAAGCTGCTAATTTGTGTCCAGTTTTGATAATACGAAAGGTTGGGATTCGAGGCATCTGCCTTTAGTATTCCCTTTTCGGTGGCTGCATAAAAACTGCTTCCGTCGGTGGTTAAATCATACACTGTCAGCAGAGCCCCTTCGGCACCAATGTAATAGGTGTCTTTCACTTCCTGCCTCACCATATCGATGACCACTATGCCAAAACCACACGAAAGATAAGCTAAATTGTTTACAAATGTAATTCGATAAATAGATTTATCGCCCAAAATCGGTTTTCGTTTAATGTCGGAAAGGTTGACGATGCCGCCGGGGGTGATGAGGTCGATGTTGGCATTGCTGTAGGCCAGCAAAAGGGTTTTTGTAGTAGCATTATAGCTCATGGTGCTGATGCCAATGTCGCTTAAGCCATTTATTTTTGTCAGACGCTGGGTGCTATTGTCTTCGCGGTCGTAAAAGAAAAGCGCAAAGGGGGTGGCACAATAGATTTTTGTGCCCACTTCGGCAACCGAAATGCAATCGTTATAGGGCAGATGTTCGCGCCAACTACCTATGGCAAGATCTTGCGAATAAGCGTGATACGATAATAACAAACAACAGCTTACAATGATTTTTTTAAATATATTCATGACGATGAAATAATTTACAATAATAGAAACAATGTATTAAAACGAAAAATTCTGTATTTATTGTATGCTTAGGTTGAAGGCTATTAGACTAAAGACTGAAGGGAAGAAGGCTGAAGGGAAAAGACCCAAGTCCCAAATTTCAAATTCAACATTCAAAGAATGAAAAGTTGTAACACTAAGCTAACCGAAGTTTTTCATTGCCGTTGAGCTTCAGCCAACGGACTAAATATCAACACAACCAAACGGCTTTAGCCCCATTCATTTTCAATTCTCCCTCGGTCACTGAGAGAAGTGGTTCCTGAGCGTAGTCGAAGGGTCGAAGCGGTCACCGAGCGAGGCGGTCACCGAGCGGAGTCGAGGTGCCCTTCTCAATTCTTCAGCATTTTCACCACTCCCACAACTCCCTTTTCCCCCCTAACCGAAACAATATAAAATCCCGCCGCTAAACTCTCTGTTGAAATCACATAATGGCTCTGCCT
>JBAWXL010000199.1:0-8958 GCA_037144095.1 Bacteroidota bacterium | reverse complement strand
CGAAAGAATTAGCTGCGGAAGCTGAAGTTCATGCTGCTGCTTATGCTGCGGCTCTCCCGGGGCCTGTGGTTGAAGCTGTTGCTGAAGTTGTAGTTGAAGTAGAAGCTGCTCCTGAAGTAGTTGCTGAAGTTGAACCTCAGGTAATTGAAGAAAAAGCTGCTGAAGAAGCTCCTGCAGTAGAAGGCGAAAACCAATAATATTTTTGGCTGATATATAATGATTACTCCTTATGTATTCAGCCCTACTCCCAACGAATTAACAGCGGTTGGGAAACTTATCAAAAGAATTGGGAAAAGAGGCGAATTGCTCGCCTCTTTTTCTGTTAAATTCAAGAGCTTCCCTCCTGCTTTTCTTATTTTTGATAAACATGAATGTTATCCGCTGATAGTTGAAACAGTTAGTACCAGAAATGATGATTTCATTGTGAAATTTGAAGGAATTGAATATGAAAAAGCTGTTCAGCTTTCAAATTGCCAATTGTACGTTTTGCCCGAATTGTTATCGAAAATAAGTGCAAGTGTTGTAAAAAGCTCTATAGTTGGATATTCAGTGATGACTCAGGAAGGGGAAAAACTGGGAGAAGTGATAGATGTGGTGGAATATCCCCAACAACATATAATATGTTTCAACTATCAAGGTCAGGAAGTGATGTTTCCCTGGGTTGATGACATCGTATTAAAAATTAATCAGCGTAAAAAAGAGTTGAGGGTCGACCTTCCTGAAGGTATCCTACAATTGAATTATAAAAAATAATTCGCTTTAGATATAAAATCTCCATCCGCAAAACCATTCTCTTTCGAGTCCATCTGGTGGGCAAGCAACACATTCAGTTTTTATTCGTGGATCGATAGTTTCGGCAAAAGAGCTATATTCGACCACCCCTGCTGATTTGCAAGGATAGAATTCCATGCCTTTGCGTTTCCGGGCAGCCTGAACCCGGCAATCGTCCATGCGAAACATAAATGAATCGGGTGTTTCGTTATGAATGCTCTGTATGTTAACACTGGCATAGAGCCGATATTGCAACGCTTGCTTCAAACCTTCCAAGCCACAATCGTCGGGAAGTTGCAACATCCTTTTAATGGACCATGCTTCGAAGGGAGAGAATTGTGCCCAACACGAATCGTTGCAACGTTTGGCATCATTCATCCCGTATTTACTTTCAATTGCCTGAAACCAAACGCCATCATTGGCAAGCCAGTTGATGGCAACTCCTTCTCTTAAATCGAGTATAGCTTCTTCGGTCATATTGAGCATGGGGGCAGGCACACCTTCAACCATTTCGAAGCCAAGTATTTTGCCAAGTCTTTTCATTTGAATGTCATAACTTATCTTATACACTTCATTCATTATCAGCATGGCTTTTTCTTTGCCCATTTGATGTTGCACTTCGGCAAACCATAAGGCATGATGCATCATGATGCGATGGAAATAATCGATAATTAAACGGGCATTTTCTTCTTTATTGAGTTGATTTTGTAATTTCATATTTGATGTTTTGAAAATTTTAAAACGTTTTTTATTCAAGCATAAATCTAAATAAACTGTAATAACAAAATGAAGCTATTTCCTTTTACTAATACGACGCTATGTAATAAGATTAATATATTGTGTTGAGTTTAATCTTAAGATTAGATTTCTACTGAAAAATATGTCGCAAATGTATGCAAGATATGAATATAAGAGGTCTTAAATTTGAAATTTCAGTGCAAATTTCATCTGATTGATAAATATCAACTCTTGTTTTTTGTTGTGAAATTTGCACTCTCATTCTTCTTTAACCCCTTTATTTTAGGCACAATTCAAAGAGAAAGCTTTCATGGAGATTTACTATAATAGCAAAACATTATCATAATATTTCCTAAGATAATTTTGATGATTCAGATTTATTTGTAGTTTTACAAACGACTTGCTTTTGCAATACACGCAAATTTAATTGTATTACATTAAATATATATTGACTTGTATAAACTGGAAACCAAAATAGATGTACATTCTGATGAGTTTAAAAAGAATAAAGAGGATTTCCTTAAAATTCTGAATACTTATAAGGCTACTCTTCGAGAAATTAAAAAAGGGGGTACACCTGCGGCTGTGCAAAAGCATAAAGAAAGGGGTAAACTGCTGGCAAGAGAACGCATTGATCTCTTGATTGATCCCAACACTCCTTTTTTGGAGCTTTCTCCTTTGGCATCTTATGGCACACATGGAAACCAATTCCCAAGTGCAGGAATTATTACAGGCATAGGGGTGATTCACGGAAAAGAAACTATCATAGTTGCTAATGATGCCACCGTAAAAGGAGGGACTTATATAAAGGAGTCGATTAAGAAACATGTACGTGCTCAGGAAATTGCCATGGAAAATCATTTACCATGTGTGTATATGGTTGATTCGGGTGGCGTTTTCTTACCCGAACAAGCAGAAGTGTTTCCAGATAAATATCATTTTGGACGATTCTTCTTCAATCAGGCGCGATTGTCCGCAATGGGTATACCGCAGCTCTCTATTGTGATGGGCTCGTGCACCGCTGGTGGGGCCTATGTTCCCGCAATGAGCGATGAAACTATTATAGTGAAGAATCAGGGTACTATTTTCATTGGAGGACCACCTCTTGTGAAAGCTGCCACAGGTGAAGAAGTTACCGCAGAAGAGTTGGGAGGTGCCGATGTGCATACTGCCATATCAGGAGTATCGGATCATTTTGCAGAAAACGACAGCCATGCCATTCAAATTTGCAGAAATATCTTTGAAACCCTCAGAGTAAGTGACAAGCAACCCATGGAAATCTATCCAATTGAGGAACCTGCCTACGACCCGGAAGAATTATATGGCATTGCCCCTACTGACTTAAAGAAGCCTGTAGATTCCAGAGAAATCATCATGCGAATGGTCGATGGCAGCAGGTTCCACGAATTCAAAGCCCGCTATGCTCCAACTATCGTTACTGGCTTTGCAAACATAATGGGTTATCCAGTTGGCATAATCGCTAACAATGGAGTGCTCTTTTCGGAGACTTCCCTAAAAGCTGCCCATTTCATCGAATTATGCACCATGCGCAAAACGCCCTTATTGTTCCTGCAGAATATCACCGGCTTTATTGTCGGAAAAGAATATGAAAGAGGGGGCATTGCCAGCGATGGAGCGAAATTGGTTCATGCAGTGGCTAATGCCAATGTTCCAAAGTTCACTGTTATCTTTGGAGGTTCCTTTGGCGCCGGCAATTATGCTATGGCAGGTCGTGCTTACGAACCCCGCTTACTCTTTATGTGGCCGAATGCTAAAATATCCGTCATGGGTGGCGAACAAGCTGCCGGTGTGTTGGTTCAAGTGAAACAGGAGCAATTGGCAGCCAAAGGCAAAACCTTACCCAAAGAGGAGGAAGATGTCATGCGTAAAAGCATTCTCGACACTTATGAAGCAGAAGGTTCGGCCTATTTCAGCACCTCGCGTTTATGGGACGATGGCATCATCGATCCGGTTGACACCCGCAAGATTATTGCCATGGGCATTGCTGCTTCTCTCAACAATAAATTCCCTGAACACAAGAACGGTGTATTCCGTATGTAATTCCTTCCTTAATACTAAACGATGAATAATTACCAAACCATACAACTTGAAATAAAAGAACGTGTAGCTACCCTATGGCTCAACCGCCCCAAAGTGCATAATGCCTTTAATAATGTGATGCTTGACGAAATAATGGATTGCATCGAAAATATAAACGACAACAAAGAGGTTATTTGTGTAATCATCCGTGGCAGAGATAAATCCTTTTGCGCGGGTGTCGATTTGAACTGGATGCGCGATGTTGCCAAAAACTCCTATGAAGTAAATTATCAGGAAAGTCTCAATCTTTCTAAATGTTTTTATACGATATACACCTGCAAGAAACCCACCATAGCGGTTATTCACGGAGTATCACTTGGAGGAGCCAATGGAATTTTATCGGCTTGCGATTTGGCATACTGTTCCGATGAGGCTACTTTTTCATTAAGTGAAGTTAAAATCGGGATTGTCCCTGCCTGCATTTCCCCTTATGTTATCAAAAGGGTTGGCGAATTTGGCATGAGAGACTTAATGCTCACCGGAAAAAGGATTAAGGGCAAGGAGGCAGAGCAATATAAGTTGGTCAACAAATCAATTGCCCCCGTTGAATTAGATGAATATGTACAATCCACCATCGAATACCTTAAAACCAGCGGACCCGAAGCTATGACCCAATGTAAGAACCTTATTTTTAATATTGCCAATAAGCTCACCCTGGAAGAAGCCTATGACTATACCGCCAAAATGATTGCCGAAATAAGAGCTTCTGAAGAAGGTCAGGAAGGCATGGCTGCCTTCCTCGAAAAAAGAAAACCCAATTGGACTAAAAACACCTGATAACACTACAAGATGAAGTTATTTAACAAGATATTAGTTGCCAATAGGGGTGAAATTGCCATCCGAATCATCCGTTCTGCAAAAGCGCTTGGAATAAAAACCGTTAGTATTTATTCTGAAGTCGAAGCAGATGCTTTGCATGTGAAAGCTGGCGACGAATCTTATTGCATCGGCAAAGTCGAACTTAGCGATACTTACCTCAACATTAATAAAATCATCGACGTTGCTGTTAAAGCACAATGCGATGCCATTCACCCAGGTTACGGTTTCCTTGCTGAGAATCCTCTTTTTGTAAATGCTTGCGAAGAGGCCGGAATCACCTTTATTGGTCCTCACACCCATGCCATGAAAATTATGGGGAATAAAATTGAAGCGAGGGATTTCGCCAAGCGGATTAATATCCCAATGACAGAAGGCATCACCGGGGATGTAGATACGCTTCTCCAGGCAAGCAAAACCCTTTCGTTTCCCTTGCTAATAAAAGCAGCAGCAGGAGGTGGCGGCAAAGGAATGCGTATAGTATTTAACGACAAAGAACTACAGGACTCCTTAGAATCAACCAGCCGCGAGGCAAAAGCTTATTTCGGAGATGGAACCATTTATATTGAAAAGTTTATCGAAGAACCCCGACATATAGAAATACAAATTATTGGTGATAATCATGGACATGTGGTTCATCTTTTCGAAAGAGAATGCACCATTCAACGCCGTTACCAGAAGATAATTGAAGAATCCCCCTCTCCCACTCTCACCCCCGAAGTTCGGCAAAAGATGGGCGAAACAGCAGTTAAAATCGGAAGAGCCATCTATTACAACAATGCCGGTACTATTGAGTTTTTAGTTGATAAAGATTTGAACTATTATTTCCTTGAAATGAATACCCGCGTTCAGGTGGAGCACCCCGTTACTGAGATGGTAACAGGTATTGACATTGTCAGGGAACAAATATTAATTGCTGCCGGCAACCCCCTTTCTTTCAAACAAGAGGATGTAAAACAAAACGGACATTCCATTGAATGCCGCGTGTATGCAGAAGATCCTGAAAATAATTTCATGCCATCCCCCGGCAAAATGACCTATTATAAAGAACCCATTGGAGAGGGAATCAGAATTGATACTGGAATTGAAAAAGCCACCACCATAGAGAGTTTCTTCGACCCCATGATCAGCAAACTCATCATCTGGGGAACCGATAGGGAAAACGCTCGCAAGAAGATGGTTATCGCGCTAAAGGATTATATTGTTCATGGAATTAAAACCAACATTTCCTACCTCATTAATCTGATGCAGCACGATGCTTATATAAAGAACATCATTTCCACCAAATTCTGCGAAGAGCATAAGGATCAAATGTTATCTCTTTGTGAAGAATGCAAAAAGAGCACTCCTTTTTACATTCCCCTTATCTCCTATTTAATTTATAGCCTTTCCGAAAAAGAAGTCAGTCATCAAAACATCTGGACACAAATTGGCTATTGGAGAGACTTGATGAAGTTTGAAGTGCATTTCGAAGAGAAAGATATTGAGGTTTACTTCAAGAATAAAAACCAACACTTTGAATTCGAAATTTCCGATGATCTATTTCATGTTCAGCTAATCCACTGCCTTAATGCTAAAGTGGATATAACGATAAATGATGATTCCTACACTTCCTATATTTCAACAGATTCATCTGGTAAAGCGCAGATTTCTTTTGATGGAAATATTTTCAATTCATTCAGGAAAGATATTCTGATTAAAGAAGATGTCTATTCCGGTTTTGGCGGGCATTCTTCCGAAGACAACAACAACATTTGTTCCCCCATGCCCGGTAAGGTAATCAAGGTGAACGTTAAAGAAAATGATGAGGTAAAAAAGGGGCAAGTATTAGTGGTGGTTGAATCAATGAAAATGGAAAACAATATTATTGCCCCCAAAGATGGGAAGGTCATTAAGGTAAATGCAAAGCAAAACGAAATGGTTGAGTCCTCTCTTGCATTAATAATTCTGGAATAATTCACCTAACAGAACAGAACAATTAAAGCAATGAAGTTAATCGTTACACCAAGAGATGCCATGCAGGGAATAAAGGAGTTTATCCCTACTCAGGTGAAGTCCGATTATATTAATTGCTTGCTTGAAGTGGGCTTCGATGTCATTGATTTTGGAAGTTTTGTTTCCCCTAAAGCAATTCCACAGTTACAAGACACAAGTGAGGTAGTCAAATTACTTGACCTCAGTTCAAGCAAATCAAAGCTTTTGGCAATTGTCGGGAACACTAAAGGGGCTACCATTGGTGCTCAATTTGACGAAATAAATTACTTTGGCTATCCCTTCTCCACTTCTCCTGAATTCCTCAGACGCAACATTAATGCGACAATTGAAGAGGCATATCGTACCATTGAAGAGATTCAAAACATTTGCGTGAAAGCAAACAAGGAGTTGGTTATCTTCTTCTCTATGGCTTTTGGAAATTCCTATGGTGATAAGCACAATTATGATTTGGTGGATGAAGCTATAGAAAAGTTGATTTCTTTTGGAATTAAAACCATTAATCTCGCCGACACCATTGGCATTGCTGAAAATGATGCGATTACTAATTTATTTAAATATGTAACAGCAAAATATCCCATCCTTGAATTCGGCATTCATTTACATACAAAAAAGAGTGAGACTTTCGAAAAGATTGAAAGCGCTATCAAGGGAGGCTGCAATTCTTTTGATACAGCCTTACTCGGTTTAGGCGGCTGTCCCATGTCGGGCGAAGAAATGATAGGCAACCTAAGTACAGAGCTTTTTGTCGAATATCTAGAAAAGAATCACCTCGAATTCACACTCGATTTGAACAAATTAGAGGCTGCAGTAGTTAAATCAAAAGAAGTTTTTTCTTTTATAAATCTTTAAAGCGAAAATAAGTATATTTCAATTGAATAAAGTAAAATACGATATATGAATAAAGTGGTTAAAAACGCAGAGGAAGCGATATTGGGGATTAAAAATGACATGACCATTATGTTTGGAGGCTTTGGGTTATGTGGCATTCCCGAAAACGTGATCAATGTGCTTGCAAAAACTAATATTAAGGGTATTATATGCATTTCAAATAATTGTGGAGTCGATGATTTCGGTTTAGGAAAGTTATTAAAGAACAAGCAAATCCACAAGATGATTGCTTCTTATGTTGGCGAAAATGCAGAATTCGAACGTCAGTTACTTTCGGGAGAAATTGAAGTGGATTTGATTCCTCAAGGCACTCTTGCCGAACGCATCAGAGCGGGTGGTGCCGGTATTCCTGCATTTTTTGTCCCTGCCGGTTATGGGACTGAAGTGGCTATTGGGAAAGAAGCAAGAGAATATAATGGCAAAATGCATATTCTCGAACATGCGCTCACCGCTGATTTTGCTGTGGTGAAAGCTTGGAAAGGTGATACTCAGGGTAATTTAATTTACAAATATACTGCTTCAAATTTCAATAATATGATGGCTATGGCAGGTAAAATCACCATTGCCGAAGTAGAAGAATTGGTTCCTGCAGGCACACTTGATCCCAATTTCATACACACCCCCGGTGTTTTCGTTCAACGAATTTTCCAGGGAGTAAATTATGAAAAGAGAATCGAACAAGTTACCGTTACCAAGCCTAATTAGAAACTGGAAAGTATGTCAGATGTTAATAGAAAAGTCTTCAGTCCACAGTCGGCAATCTGCAACGAATCTAATGGTTTGTATTTGCTCTTTCCGACAGCTGACTTTTAAAACTATATCGATAGATTCAAATAAATAAAACCCTACTCAAAACAAAAGATAAATGGCACTCGATAAAAATCAAATAGCAAAACGAATTGCGCAAGAATTAAAAGATGGGTATTATGTAAATCTGGGCATTGGAATTCCTACTTTGGTAGCCAACTATGTCCCTGAAGGAATAGAAGTCACCCTTCAATCCGAAAATGGTTTATTGGGAATTGGTCCTTTTCCACATCCCGACAAAGTGGACGCCGACCTTATCAATGCCGGAAAACAAACCGTTACTTATGTGGATGGTGCCTCATTTTTCGATTCTGCAACAAGCTTCGGAATGATTCGTGGTGGACATATCGACCTAACTATTCTCGGTGCATTTGAAGTTTCTGAAGAAGGGGACATTGCCAGTTGGAAAGTACCCGGAAAGTTGGTAAAGGGTATGGGAGGAGCTATGGATTTAGTGGCTGCTGCCAAGAATATCATTGTCGCCATGCAACATACCAACAAAGGGGCTTCGAAAATATTAAAGAAATGCACTTTGCCTTTAACTGGGGTTAAATGTGTGAAAAAAGTGGTAACCGACCTTGCAGTACTCGATATAACTTCTGAAGGGTTTAAACTTATCGAAAGAGCACCTGGTGTTTCAGTTCAGGAAATCATCGATGCAACAGAAGGAAAATTAATCGTTGAAGGAGAAATTCCGGAAATGAAAATATAGATTAATAATCTCACTCATTTCAAAGATTCCAACTTTTCAACATCAAATTCTATCCAATTCATATTATTTCTCTATCTTTGTATTAAACTTTAATATCATGAGCACTGCTGAATTAAAAATAAAAATATTAA
>JBAWXL010000198.1:0-8973 GCA_037144095.1 Bacteroidota bacterium | reverse complement strand
CCTGCACCCAATTAGTAACAGTAAACGATACAGTCAAGCCGACAATAACTTGTCCGCCAACAAAAATTGTTACGACTAACGCTGGTTGTACAGCAATAGGTATTTCAATTGGTACTCCAATAGTAAGTGACAATTGTCATGTTGCATCAATTACAAATAATGCGCCAAGTATATTTCCTTTAGGTAATACAAATGTTATTTGGATGGTGACTGATGATGCTGGTAATTCAGTTTCATGTTCACAATTGGTAATAGTTAAAGATAGTGTTAATCCAATTATAGTTTGCCCTTCAACCGTGATAACAGGTACGAATAATGGATGTACAGCATCTGGAGTTTCTTTGGGAACTCCATATACTTCTGATAATTGCAGTATTACATCAATAGTTAATAATGCACCCAATGCTATTCCATTAGGGAATACTACGGTTGTTTGGACAATTACTGACGGTTCTGGAAATTTTGCAACTTGTACTCAGTTAGTAATTATAAAAGATACAATTAAACCTACGATTACTTGTCCCCCAGCTAAAATCGCATCTACAAATTCTGGTTGTTCGGCAACTGCTGTAATTTTAGGTATGCCAGTCACAAGTGATAATTGTAATATAGCATCCATAACAAATAATGCACCTGCTGCATTTCCACTAGGAAATTCTACTGTAACTTGGACTATTACTGATGGATCTGGAAATATTTCTACTTGTAACCAACTTGTAACAGTGAATGATACTATTAAGCCTAGCATTAATTGTCCTTCAGCAAAAATTGTTTCGACAAATACAGGCTGTACTGCTACCGGGGTGTCATTTGGAACACCCATTACAAGTGATAATTGTCATGTTTTCTCTGTAACAAATAATGCACCTGGTACTTTTCCTATTGGTAATACAACATTTTTATGGACAGTTACTGATGATGCAGGTAACATGGCTACTTGTTCGCAATTAATTACAGTTATTGATAGTGTTAAGCCAACAATTATTTGTCCTGCATCTGTTATAAGAGGTACTAATTCAGGTTGTACTGCAATTGGAGTAGCATTGGGTTCCCCAAATGCATCTGATAATTGTCATGTGACATCAATTACAAATAACGCCCCATCTACATTTCAATTAGGAAATACTTTTGTATCATGGACTATAACTGATAGTTCTGGGAACATTGCAACTTGTACGCAATTAGTTACAATAAAGGACACTATAAGCCCAACAATTATTTGCCCAGCTACAAAAATAGTTTCTACTAATTCTGGATGTACAGCAATTGGGGTGGCATTAGGCATTCCATTAACTAGTGATAATTGTCATGTTACTGTTGTTTCTAACAATGCACCCATTGAATTTCAGGTTGGGACTACGACTGTTATTTGGACAGTAACAGATAGTTCAGGAAACGTAGCTACTTGTTCTCAATTAGTAACGGTTATAGATAGTATTAAACCTTCTATCACTTGTCCTCCAAATGTCATTGCTATTACAAATACTGGGTGCACTGCAGTTGGTGTAACATTGGGATACCCAACTTCGAGTGATAATTGTCATGTTGAAACGATTACAAATAATGCACCAGGGGTTTTCCCTTTGGGCAATACGATTGTTACTTGGATAGCTTCTGATGAACAAGGGAATAGTTCACTTTGCACACAGTTAGTGACAGTTTTAGATACTATTAAACCTACCATTTATTGTCCGTCGTCTGTTGTTGTCGGAACTAATACCGGATGTACCGCAACAGGAGTAAGTTTGGGGACCCCTTTTGTAATGGACAATTGTACTATTACTTCAATTATTAATAATGCTCCTGCTGCTTTTCCATTAGGAAATAATTCTGTAACCTGGACAGTAACTGATGGTTCGGGAAATACTGCTATTTGTAGTCAATTGGTTACTGTTAACGACAATGTAAACCCAACAATAACATGTCCTTCCAATATTATTAAAGCTATTAATACTGGGTGTAATGCAACTAATGTTGTTTTAGGAATTCCAACTACTCATGACAATTGTAGTATTGCATCAGTTACAAATAATGCACCCACTGTATTTTCACTTGGTATTACGACAGTTACATGGACTATTACAGATGGGTCTGGTAATATTGCAACTTGTATTCAACTTGTTACAATTATTGATAGTATTAAGCCAACAATTACGTGTCCGCCAACTGTTTTAAAAGTTACCAATGTGGGTTGTATTGCAACAGGTGTAGTTTTAGGAACTCCTACAACAAGTGATAATTGTCATGTTGCTTCAGTTACGAATAATGCTCCAAGCACTTTCCCATTGGGTACCACAATTATTACGTGGACTGTAACTGATGATGCCGGTAATTCAAGTTCATGCACTCAATTAGTCATTGTAAATGATAATGTAAATCCAATAATAATTTGTCCTGCCACAGTAATAACAGGTACTAATTCTGGCTGTACTGCTACGGGTGTTTTACTTGGAACACCTTTTACGTCAGATAACTGTAGTGTAGCATCTGTTACAAATAACGCACCATCTTTATTCCCATTAGGAAATAATACTGTAAGATGGACTGTAACTGATGGTTCTGGTAATACTACAACCTGTTCTCAATTAGTTACTGTAAACGATAACATTGCTCCAATAATTAATTGTCCCCCAGCAAAAATTGTTGTAACAAATTCTGCATGTACAGCAACAGGAGTGTCATTAGGTTTACCTGTGACATCTGATAATTGTAGTATTGCCTCTGTGATAAATAATGCGCCTTCTGCTTTTCCATATGGAAATACAATTGTTACATGGACAATAACAGATGGTTCTGGGAATATTGCAAGTTGTAATCAATTAATTACTGTTATTGATAGTATCAGCCCTATTATTTCATGCCCACCTACTATATTTAGTGGGACAAATAGTGGTTGTACCGCAACAGGTATTGATTTAGGTACTCCAACAACAAGCGATAATTGCCATGTTGTATCAGTTATAAATAATGCTCCTGCTGTTTTTCCATTGGGAAATACCACTGTGACATGGACCGTAACTGACGAAGCTGGGAATACTGCTTTTTGTTATCAACTTGTCAAAATTATTGATACCATTAATCCAATAATTATTTGTCCTCCAGCAATCATAAACGGTACCAATTCAGGATGCGCCGCCACAGGCATAACTTTGGGTACTCCAACAACATCAGACAACTGTAGTATTGCATCCATATCAAATAATGCTCCTTTAGTATTTCCATTAGGTGTCACTTCTGTAAAGTGGACAATTGTTGATATATCTGGAAATTCTGATACTTGTACACAATTGGTGACTGTTCATGATAATGTGAACCCAACTATTAATTGTCCTGCAAATATTATTGCACTTCCAAACAATGGTTGTACTGCGACTAACATTACTTTAGGAAATCCTATTGCAAATGACAATTGCAGTATTGCAAATATATCAAATAATGCACCTTTGACTTATGCGATTGGAAATACTACTGTGACCTGGACTGTAACTGATAGTTCAGGTAACAGTGCGACATGTAATCAGATTGTTACAATTGTTGATTCAATTTATCCTATAATAAATTGCCCGCCAGGTGTTTCGGTTAATACTCTTCCGGGAAATTGCACAGTTTCTGGGATTTCATTAGGAACACCAAATGCAAGTGATAATTGTCAGGTAGCTTCTCTTGTTAATAATGCTCCTGTGGATTTTTCAGTTGGGACAACAAATGTAATTTGGATAGCTACAGATGGTGCTGGAAATTCATCAAATTGTATCCAAGTAGTTACAGTTGGAAGTGCTCCTCTGGCAATGGATGATTATGTCTCAACACCTGAAAATACTCCAATTCTAATTAATGAACTATTAAATGATGTTGATTGTGGAAATAACTTAAATCCTGGGTCTGTTACTATCGTTACAGGTACAGGACCCTCCCATGGTACTGCGATAATTAATTCAATAACCGGAATAATAACTTATACTCCCACAAGTTTATTTATTGGACAAGATCAGTTTGATTATCAGGTATGTGATTCCACAAATTTATGTTCCATAGCTACAGTATACATTAATGTATCTTATGTTAATAAGCAAATATTAGGTGTTGCAAAAGCCTTGTCAAAAATAGAAGTACAAGAAGATGCTAGTTTTAATTTATCTTTTATTATAACAGTTCAAAATCTCGGGAATGAGGTTATACACAACCTTCAAGTTACTGATAGCTTATCTGAAACCTTTCCAACTCCTTTAAGCTTTACAATAATTTCACCTCCGTTTAGTAATAGCACACTTACTACAAATGACTTGTACAATGGGTCAACTGATATAAAACTTTTAGATAGCACACTTAGCTTCTTAAATATTGGAGCCTTAGCTACAATAGAATTTAGTATTAATGTGATTACAACCGGAATTGAACAGACATATTTTAATTCTGCTATTGGAAGTGGTTATATTTCAACATCGAACAGAATAACTGATATTTCAGAAAATGGTTACGTCACTGACCCAAACGGGAATGGATATGCCGGGGATGTAAACGAAGATGACCCTACACCAATTCCTTTATATCCTGATTACATTTTTATTCCAAATGGATTTTCGCCAGATGGAGATGGTATTAATGATTTGTTTGTTATACGGGGCATTGAAAATTATCCAGAGTGTAAACTAACTATTTATAATCGATGGGGAAATATGGTATATACAAAAAATGGATACAAAAACGATTGGGATGGGAAGCCTATGAATAGTGAACTTAAAATAGGTGAAAGTATTGTTCCCAGAGGGACTTATTACTATATTTTCGATTTTAATAAAGACAATAGAAAACCAAAATGCGGATATTTTATTATCCAATATTAATTCTCTAATTATAAAAGTATGAAAAATATAACAGTTGCAAAAGCTACATTATTTATTCTTCTGATTATTATTTTTAGTTCAAATAAAAAGCTGTATGCTCAGTATGATGCAATGTTCACTCAGTATAATGACAATGAAATGTTTATTAATCCTGCTTATACCGGGTCAAAAGATGCTTTATGTTTAACTGCACTTCATCGTCAGCAATGGGTTGGGATCCAGGGGAGACCTATTACTACCTCTTTCACAATGCATTCTCCGGTTTTAGAAAATAAAATGGGTCTTGGGTTGAGCTTTTTGACAGAAAAACTTGGGGTTACTTCTCGTAGTCTTATTTATTTAAGTTATTCATATATTCTTCAAACAGGCTATAAAAATTTCCTTGGGTTTGGGCTTATGGGAGGTGCTCATATTCAATATAATGGGTTTAAAGATGTGTTAACAGATGAACCTTATGACCCAAGGTTTTCGGCAAATGTTTACGATAGAACAACTTTAAACTTTGGGTTTGGGATGAATTTTTACAGTCCTGATAAATATTTTTTCGGAATATCTATCCCTCGTCTTGTAAACGATAATCAAGTTATAGGTAATAATGGCAGAGTGAAAACTACATATAGGATAGAAGCAAAATCTTTCACATATTATTTGACAGGAGGTGGACTTGTTACATTAAGTGATAATTTTAAATTACAACCAACAGTAATGGTGAAAGTTGCCATTAATGCTCCTTTAGAGTTTGATGTTACTCCATATTTAATATTTAAAGACCGTTTGTGGGGTGGAGTTTCTTTGCGAACTAATAACTCTTTATTAGGCGATTTGAATGCAATTTCAGCCTTATTTAAGATCAAAATAAACCAAAATTTTACTTTAGGTTATGCTTATGACTATACTTATTCAAGTTTGAATAAATTCCAGGCAGGGTCACACGAAATTGTACTATCACTTCTTTTTGGGAAAAAAGGCAAAAAGATTGCATCAATTCGTTATTTTTAATAATTGCGATTTTACTTTAAACACTTTTTCTTATGAAGTTACAGATTAAATTCTTTGTATTTGTTTTTTTAATATTATTACCTTTGTTAATAGAAGCTCAAAGTGTCATGCTTCAAAAAGCTAATGATTTTTATTCTGCTTTAGCGTATAGTGAGGCTATTCCTAAATATGAAAAAGCGTTAAAGGGTGATATTAAAAAGGAGGAGAAATTCAAAATAGAAGGCCTTTTGAAACTTGCAGATTGCTACCGGTTAACCAATAATAATAAGAAAACTTTAGAAACTTATGTGCGAGTGTTAAATCTCAAAATTGATTTAGATTCAATGCATCGTTTTTATTATGCGCAATCGCTTATGATTGCTGGTAAGTATGAATACGCAAAAGCATATCTCAACACATTTAAATTAGACGAAAAATCCAAATCAGAGACAAAAAATAAAATATTCGCTAAATCTATTGAAGAAATTAAGATGTTTTATAAGCATGCAAGTAATTACCGAACTAAAAAAGTATCCTTTAATTCTAATAAAAACGATTTTTGTCCTTCTTTTTGGAAAGACAAAATTGTTTTTACTTCTTCACGTGATGCTGCTTATTTAACTAGTCATAAAAGTGATTGGACAGGAAATAATTATGATGCACTTTATTACACCACTAGAAAAGCAAATGGGAAATATAGCAATGTGAGTAAGTTCAAGAATATTGAACAGTCTAAGTACAATGATGGTTCAACTTCTTTTAGTAGCGATGGCAAGTTTGTATATTTCACGAGAAATAATATTATAGATAAAAAAGTAATAAAAAGCATTGATGACAAAGTGAATCTAAAGATTTTTATGGCAAAGGACACAAACAATAAATTTGAGAATCCAATTCCATTATTGTTTAACAGTGATAATTTTAATTGTGTACATCCTTCCATTAATTCGGATGGAACCATTCTTTATTTTTCTTCTGATATGCCTGGTGGATATGGTGGAATGGATATTTGGGCTTGCTATATAGTTAATGGATTTTATAGTCAACCTGTCAATCTGGGCGATAAAATAAATACGGCAGGGAATGAAGTTTTTCCTTATGTTTATGATAACAAAGTTTTGTATTTTTCGTCAAATGGACTTGATGGCATGGGTGGTTTGGATATTTTTAAAGTTTTTTTAGATGAAAATGGAAAACCAAAAGGGACAGTATATAATTTAGGAGCTCCCATAAATAGTACTTTTGACGACTTTGGGATAGTTCTTTATCCAGGCTCAGATTCGGGTTATTTCTGTTCAAATTTTGGAAATAAAAATAATGATGATGATATTTATTCTTTTAGTTTAGATAAACCTATTCTAATGGAAATTGATATTAAAGGTGTAATAACTGATAAAAATACAAAAGAAATTATTCCGGGAGCGAAGGTAATTCTCAAAGAATTAAATGGAAAAATTGTTGACAAAGTGATTACTGATGAAAATGGAAAATTTACCATTATAGCCGAAGCAGGAAAGGATTACATAATTGAATGGCAGAAAGACGGGTATTTTGATCCTCCTCCTAAAACGATTTCAACTGTGGGGAAAGAAGGTGCTCCTGAAACAACTGAAAATTTACAGCTTGAGAAAATATCAAATATGAAATTTATTGTATCAGTAGTGAATGTTAAAGATAAGAAGCCTCTCGATAATGTTAAAATTGAGTTTCTAAATAACGCAAATAATAAAAAGGATTCGTTTTTCACAGCACCTAATGGAGTATATGCTCTTGCACTGACTGATAAAAAATCTGGTGATAGCTTAAATTATAGAATAACACTTTCGAAAGAGGGATTTATTTCGAAAGTTATTGATTGGGAATACAACATTAGCAAAATTCAAGATATTAACCTTAACACTTCAATAGGGAAAATTGAAGTGGGGAATTCGCTTCAAAATCTTATTACACTTAAGCCTATCTATTTCGACTATAATAAATATAATATCCGACCCGATGCCGCTTTAGAACTGGATAAAATTGTGGCTATCATGAATCAATATTCAAATTTTTCAATTGATTTAAGTTCACATACAGATTGTAGGGGCGATGCAAAATCGAATATGATTCTTTCAGAAAAGCGTGCTGAATCATCTGTTGACTATATTGTTTCAAAAGGAATTCAGAGAAATAGATTAACCCCAAAAGGATATGGTGAATCACGATTAGTGAACCATTGCGAATGTGAGGGCAAGAGAATTGTGCCCTGCACTGAAGAAGAACATGCTATGAACCGTCGAACTGAGTTTCTAATTGTGCGCATTACGGAAGATGCGAATTCACAGATAAAGGGTGTTGGTGTAACTAATGATACGATTAAGAAAACTACCACAATTACAATTAATAATCCGGTGAAAGTTAATCCAAATGAAATTAACGTGATTGAGTATATTGTTGAACAGGGCGAAACTCTTTATAGCATCTCTAAAAAATATAATATTTCAATAGAACAAATTTGCGAAATCAATAATATCACAAAAGATTACGCTCTGAAATCGGGACAAAGAATCAAGGTGCCTGCCAAATAAAAGTTGATTGTTAAACTTATCAGCAAGTGCCTCTTATGTTAGTAGTTTGTTGAATGAATGATTTTTAAAGGAGCTTTTTGATTTGAATAAAGTGATTCAAATGGAAAGGCAAATTAATTCTGTTATTTTTAAGAAGTAGATGTCTGTCAGAAATGAATATAGAATCTTGCATTCTTTTCTGACATTTTTTAAAGTCAAAGCGAACTTATCAACCTCCTCATTGAACTTGACAACTTTATTAACCAAGTTGACAACATTTTAAATTCTGGAAATTAAAAAGTTGCGAAAAGAAGCAGAAGGTTAAAATGTTAAAGATGTCAAACCTTTCTTGATTATTCAATTAGTGTCTTGAAAAATTAATTGAATAACACGGATGTAACTCTTTCTATCACGGACAGCAGTCTAAGCATCACGGATAGCAATCTGAGCATCACGGATAGCAATCTGAGCATCACGGACAGCAGTCTGAGCATCACGGACAGCAGTCTAAGCATCACGGATAGCAATTTGAGCATCACGGATGGTCGTCTGAGCATCACGGATGGTCGTCTGAGCATCACGGATGGTCGTCTGAGCATCACGGA
>JBAWXL010000197.1:0-8992 GCA_037144095.1 Bacteroidota bacterium | reverse complement strand
ACTACTTCAAACACAAAGTCAGCAACGCTATGTCGGAAGGCATAAACAGCAAAATCCAGTTGTTAAAGGCGACTGCCAGAGGGTTTCGAGGCTTCGAAAGCTATCGAACAAGAATCCTCTTTTACTGTGGGAAACTGGATATGACAATCTAACGGCGACGTAAAATGAAATTTTCGTTCCATTAAAATCCGCGAAGAGCCGAAAAAATAATTGCATTACGAAGGGATATTTTGATTAAAGAGTTTTTAGAAAAAAATCCGCTACCAGAACTCGATGAAAAAAGGCAAATTAGCGATGAACAAAAAATAGCTGCTTATTCAGAATCTCCATTTTGTGCAGAATGCAAAAGAAAGTTTAAAGATTATAAGGAACCCGAATACCACCATATAAAAAGATATGCAGATGGAGGAGAAACTGAACTTGATAACATTTTAGTTATATGCAAGGAATGTCATGATGTAATACATGGCAAGAAAAATATTGTTGATATAGAAGAGAATGACATTCCTGAAAGTGATGAATAACGTTGCATAACATTCGGTATAGCCAATAAGGGTTTCAGTGGTATGCGAAGGGCTGTAGCTCGCTTCAATTTTTCGTGTAACTTGACAGCAAATCTACCACAATCCCTTACTGGCTATACCGCAAACCGTTGTGCCTAATTGTGAGAAACCGCTCAATCAAACTTAAAAAAAATATTTTTTAGAAAATAGAATATAAAATAAATAATAGAGAAGCAGAAGAATTTGATTTTGAATAATTAACATTAATTATATGTCATTTACACCAATATTAGTATCAATCGGCAAAACAGCTTTAGGAGTATCTATCTCTAGAACATGTGGAAAATTTATGCAAAAAATATCTTCTAGAATTTTCCCACTCGAAGGTAGTGTTGAGAAGGAAAGAATTGACCATAGTGCTAGAGTTAATGCATTTTACGCAGAAGAAAATCAACGTAGGAATCAGGAATTTCAAGTTCGGCTACAGGAGCAATCTTTTAATAATCAAAAAGAAATTGCATACATGACAGCGATGTATGCACGACAAACAAACTATAGAGCAGCTTTATTATCCTTAGAAAATAATTTAAAAAGCGAACTATTTAAAGATGCACTTCGAAATTATCCGTTTAATATACCTCCAATTGTTTTGTTAAAAAACTCTGGTATAGATACTGATACTTTACTCGATTCAATAACAAACACGTCTGCACTATTTTCTGAAGATACGATTTTGCATAGATTCAAAAACGAATTGAAATATAATCCTATAACTCTTAGCGTTTTTGTTACCCCACTTCAAATAGACTCGCGAATTGGCTCTCTTCAAATAGATTCGAAAACTATTAGTAAAGAAAAAATTGCTAGCATGGTTTGGGATTCGGTTTATCAAAAAACAGAATCACTATTTGTAAATGAATACAGTCGAAATGGTGAACGACCAGTTGTTTTCTATCCCACCGCATGGAATCTAAATGTTCGACCTGGATTACATGCTGCTGAAATATTATATTTTTTTACAAAAAATCTCCCGGTAATGGTTGTAGAACCCCGATATGATGGTAATCAAATTCGGATAATGTTTTCATGCTGGGGACTTGGTACGTCTGAGAATGATCATTTACGTCAAGAAATGCAAATTGAACTGGACTGGAATAAAGTTATTGTTCAGTCTGTTTATGAACGTTCTATTTTAGGATTAAAAGAATTCGATTTTATAGATAATCCATCTAAAATGCTTTCAGAAATAAAACAACAATTAACACACAATAAGGATGTTTATGAAAAACTTGATATTCAGAATAAGCTTGAAAAAGATAAGATAAATGATATTTTAAATATAACAGATGATCTTTCAAAACTATTTTATCTTAATAATTCTGACTTAAATATTATTTCAGATTCTATCGCATCTTCAATTGGTATTTCATTATGCGTTTTAGCTGATATGCATCATCTAATGGCTAGAGATATCAAACCACATTTCCCATTTATTTATGAAAAATACTTTGGAGATGTTATTTCCCAATTACCTGATTTAGATAAAAATGAATTTATTTCAACACTAAAAGATACCTATAGCAGGGCATACAAAAAGTTAATATTAGAAATTCCCTGTATTAAACATGAAAAACTTGGAGACTCTTCAGAAATCGACACCTTGTTTAATAAGATGCTGATTTCAAACAATGAGAACTATCAATCGGAGAATATATTGGAAGAGGAATTGACAATTGAGAAAATTGGTGAATCATTAAAAAGTTGGTGCCAAATTCATGAAATACCAACTGATATCTCAATTTCTGAAATTTTGTTCCAAATGAAAGCTCTTAATCTGCCAGAAGATTCAGCCTATATTAAGCAATTGATAAAGATTTTTGACGCTAATGAAAGCTTTGATTTATCGAAAATACTAAAATAATACATATATGAAATGCACCAATTGTGATCGAGAAATTAAATATAATTTTTGCACCAATTGTGGTGCTATTATTTCTTATCCAAAAGAAATTGCAGGTGAAAAAAAGAGAGAGATTGAGTACAGCAAAAAGGTACGAGAAATAGTCACCAATGTCTCGCACATTAGAACAACTGCAAAAGCAAAACATGTCGATAATGAAAGAATATACAATTTGCTTTCATTTGAAGAAATGATACGCAAACAATGTTCAAATGAAGAAATACATCATTTAATAAAGGCAGAGAAAGGCAATCTGTTTGCAATGATGAACAAATATGTCCAAACGTGCAACGAAAATACTTGTCAAATAGCGTTTATTGGTTCCATCAAAGCTGGTAAATCCTGCCTAATAAATGCACTATTAGATTGTGAACTTGCCTCAGTCAACTTTATTCCAGAGACCGCAGCCTTAACTAGATTCAAAAGCTCACCCAATAATTATCTAAAAGCGACATTTTATACTCCTGTTGAGTGGAATGAACTATGGAAAAGTGTTCAGGACAAGAAAGAGACAGATGCTGGTAAAGTTTTTATCGAAAAATATCGGTCATTAAATGCCGACATGTATAAATCAAAATATGTAGGTCACATACCCGAAATTAAAGAGACTAATGAACTTTCAAAATTAAAAGACTTTATAGCTAATTATAGTTCTGCAAAAAGTCCAATTCACTATTTTGTGAAAGATCTGGAAGTTGGTTTAAAAGATTTGAATATTCCTGGAAATGTTGAATTTGTTGATACACCTGGATTAAACGATCCCATTTCTTATAGATCTGAAATAACAAGGGAGTATTTACAATCAGCGAACGTAGTATTGCTATGCATTAAAGCAAGATCGTTGGAAGAGACTGATATTGAACTGCTATCCAAGTTGTTTTCGGATATGAGATATAATGTTAACAGGGTCTACATTTTAGGAACACAATACGATATTTATTCAAATGCTAAAGAAACCTGGAATGGATTTTTAAATAACAATTGGATGGATTTTCTGAAAAGCAAAGGCTTTTACGGAGATGAAAAACTTGCACGTGAGCATATTTTTCACATTTCACCTTTTCTATATACTCTCTACAAAAAAATACATTCTGACAATAATAAATTTTTGAAGTTAAATGAAGCAGATCAAACGCTAATTGTAAATAGTTTAAATAATCTGTTAGGAATAAATAATTCATCAAATCAATATATCGTAGACAATAAGAATGAATTAAAAACAAAGATCGTTGAATTACAAAAAGAACAGGGGGAAAAGAGAGAAAGCTTAAACTCCAAAATAAATAAAATTAAAAATGAAATAACAGGGTTGAGATTACTCATAGAAGATAAAAAAAATGAGAAAAAACAGCAAAAAGAACTAAAAGAGAGCTTACGTAATAAAGGCGATAAAATGTTGATCCCTTATGAATACACATTATATACAAATACAGATAGTCTAATTGATAAACTTGATCAGGAAATTGATGAAATAGATAATAAAATAGCAGAAAAAAACGAGGAGATTGATGACATTAATAATGCAATGAATAAATCTGATAACGAATTCATCATCATGGAAAATAATTTAAGGGAACAAATTAATGCTGTTGATAATCAACTTTCAGATATTGTTAGTGATTCTGATTCTACGAAATCATTAAAAAGGTTAAATTTCAACTACGAAAGACTTTTAGAATGTACAAATGTGTTAAACTTTAAAAAGCTAATCTTCGAAGGACCTGTTCAGCAATCAGAAACTTTGATTATTGATCATGTGGTTAATTTATTTAAAAACATTTCGGATGATATAAAGGAAGCCTCAACACAAATTCGAGAGGATCAAATAAAAACAATTGAATCAAGTAAGGAGAAGGATTATAAAAAATTAATTCAAGAAATCGAGGCTAGTCATAATATTGCGTCCAAACAACTTTCTGAACTAAACCGCTGTATTAAGAAATTAGATGAAGTTCCCTCAATTGCATTAGAACGAATTAATAAATTATAAAATAATCATAAAATTAATAATATGAATTGGTTTAAGAAAGCTCTTACTTGGGTTGATGATAAATCAACAAAAGCTGGCGAGTGGATTAACAAAAAGGTAGAAAAAGTAAAAAAAGTCTTCAGAGATGATAAACCTCCTGCTATAGAACCTTTTCATCCATTAAAGAAGCTGGATAAGTATATATACCCTGAACCCGATACTCATTCATACTTTAATAATTTACACAATAAAGTATCAGAATATCAGACAAGACAAAAAGTACATATCGATCAATATGAAAAAAAGATACAAGAGGTTTTTAAGGATCTTTATGAACCAGTGACAATATCTTTAAAAAACCTAAATAATAAAGAAAATATTATAGATATTCAGAAGGTTGATGATAAGGTAATTGAAAAAAGCAAAACATTTGAAAAAGTTATGACTTATCATGTAAATGAAAGAGTAAATGAAAATGACAGCGATTTCTTAAATGTATATAAAAAATCAGAATTTGAAATAAATGAGTTTTGTAAAAAGGTTGTAACTGAATCTGAAAAGAAAATTCTTGAACATTTTAATAGCGCTGTAATTGACGTAAATACTTTTATCGCATTCCAAATAATAAATGAAAAAGAAAAATGGTCAACAAAAATTGAACATACTACAAAACAGCTAAAACAACTAAATGGAACCAAAGAAGAACAAGATAAGGCAATAATGAATATCGAAAGTATCTTTCTTCACTTGGATTTAATTGCTGAAACTCTAAGTATTACTGAAACTCAAATAACTAAAACTAATATATAATGATGGATATTACATATACCCATATATTATTAGCCATATTGCTAATCTTGTTGATATGGATGTGGTTAGATATTAAAGGTCGTTTTAAATTAGTCGTAAATAACCAAAACCAAAACTCTTCTGTCTTTGAGAAAAACAACCAGCAGGTTGAAACATATTTGAGTTATTGTAAGAATACAGTGGCACAAATAAAAATCAATTCTGATGAAATTATCAACACACTTAATTTAGTTGTTAAAAAAAACGCTGATTTAAAAAATACAATCATTCAATTTAAAGAGGATTCAAAAAATAATTCTTTTGAGATTTTCAATAGCCTTAAAACAATAAATGCAGAAGAGATTGAAAGCAGGGTACTTTTGAACGATTTAATTAATATGAGTAGTGCTTTAACAACAAACTTTAAAAATTATGTTTATGCCTATGAAAAACAAAATAAATCTGTTGAAGATTTGCTAAAAACTCATCAGGAAACTTTGATTAGTTATTTGAATTTCAATTTTTCAGATTCCAAAAACCAAAATACTGCCTTAGAGAAATCATTACTCAATAAACTATATGAGAACAACACAGAAATTTCAACAATCTTGTTAGGAATAAAGAATTTTGAAGCAGAAACATTATCTATTCAAGTTAAAAACTACACAAACATTTCTAACATGCAAGAAAAGTTACAGAATGATGTTAGGAATGACATTCTTAAGCTGAATGAAGAAAACTATTCAAAAATAAAGGACTTTGTAAAAGTTTTCTCACTGAAATCAGATGAATTTTCTAGAACAATACATGAAATAAACAAATTTCTCTCAATATATGATCAGACTTTTGCATTAATGAATCAGTCAATTTCTAATAACAGAAGTGTTTTGCAAAAAATATCTCAAACAATTAATAACCTTACAGTTCAAGGAAAGTCATTAAATGGCATGATAAATCAACATTTAAATATTTCACAGAATATCGAACAAATTTTAGCCGTTTCAAAAAACACTACCGTGTTAATGGAAGCGTTGATGTATGATTCGTTAATAGTTAGAGCTATTAGTAACGTAAAATGAATCAAGTGTAAAAATGAATGGTTCACCTAACACCTACGCAATATGGATGATTTCCCAGAAATGATGGATGATAATAGTTCATTATCGAATGATCAGGCATTTAACGAATTACTTGATGAAACATACGACGCAATACAAGATGCTACAGATATTTCTTTACCGGATGATATGGTAATAAGCGCGGTAAATTCCGCAAGCGGTTTCTATGGGTTACCTTATCCGGAAATTACTTATTCAGAAAGCACCTGTGAAATGCCAAATGATATAACCAGTTATAATGATGATGTTATTGGCTTTGCCCGTAGCCAAATGATTGAAATTGGAATATATGGTGAAGATGCACTAAGCCTCGTAATGACTCATGAATGTTGCCATAGGGTGTTGCAAAGTTATGACAACATGGATTCGTGGGAGCAAGAATTGGCTTGTGATTATTTTGCAGGCGTAAGAGCTGTAATGCAGAATATGGAAACATCCCATTTTGAAGATGTCTTGATCAATTTGCAAGGAAGTGAAACGCATCCTATTGGGAATCTAAGACTTGATTTTGTAGAATACGGCATGCAGGTTGCACATGAATTAATTGATGATGGAATTCAGCCAACATTCAAAAATTGTTTGGAACATTTTAATCAACATTTAATCGAAGAAAAAGAATCTATAGCGGAGCAAAAAGATGATGTTTTATTCGAAAACTCAAAAGAACAAGAACGACATAGTGATACCTTATCTTTTACTGGAAAATATTCTGAAAGTGAAATCAACAACTTAAAAAATGATGTAAGAAATCTTGAATCGGAATTAAGTTATAAAGATAGTGAGGTAGAGCATCATCGTAGATGCGTCAGTTTAGTGGACACGATAAAGGGGCATGAAAACGGAAATTATGATTATGAAGTAGATAAATTGAATAGGGCAATTTCTATTCGTAATAATACGGTATCTGAATTAAGTAATTCAAGAAGTAAACTACGAAATGCATTGTAAAATAGTTATTGCATTTAAATTATAGCAATCTAAAAGAATGATTATGGATTTTGATATGGATGATTTAATGGACGATCTTGATTCCACTAATGATAACTCAACAATTGACGGAATGGAAGATTGGAATAATAATGATTCTTTTATTCAGGAAATAGATAAAAGTCAGATCAGCTTTGGTGAAGGGACTGAAACTATTTATGGTAGTCCTGCATTTTGCTATTTTGATACAGATGATTCAGACTTAATTAATAACAACTCAATTAATGAGGAAATGGAAGGTCTGAGTAATGATGATCCTTTTATTCAGGATGTAAATTAAAGTCAGATATATTATGGTGTGGTTCTGCTTTACGGTAGTATGACATTTTATTTTGATATAATATTTTATAATGACAAATAATTTTAATCAACGCATAGCGAATCATAAATTACAACAACTTTTCTGGGAATGTACTTTGCGTTGCAATCTTAATTGCAAACATTGTGGTAGTGACTGTCGAATTTCAAATGCAATAACAGATATGCCATTTGCAGACTTTATCCCTGTATTAGAAAGTGTTGCTCAAAATGTACCTGACACAAAAAAGGTTATTATAACATTATCAGGAGGTGAACCATTAATGCGCAATGATCTTGCCATTTGTGGAAAGGAAATAAGACAACTAGGATTCCCTTGGGCAATGGTGTCAAATGGTATGTTACTTACAAAAGAAAAACTTGAAGAATTGATTGATGCTGGTTTGCGTGCGATAACAATCAGCATTGATGGATTTGAGGATGCTCATAATTGGTTGAGAGGAAACATTGTAAGTTTTGAAAATGCAGTGAGTGCTATAAAGAATTTAGTTCAATCACCTAAGCAAATCAGCTGGGATGTTATAACTTGTGTAAATCAGAAGAATTATAAAAAATTACTCTTCTTTAAAGATTTTCTTTACATGATTGGTGTAAGAAGTTGGCGATTATTTACAATATTCCCATCTGGAAGAGCGATAGATAATCCTGAATTATTTTTGTCAAGTCTGCAATTTGAAAATCTAATGCATTTTATTGTAAGAATTAAACAGGAAGGGAAAATGAAAATTAATTACAGTTGTGAAGGATATTTAGGGAATTTTGAGAATCGAGTGAGATATTATCCATTTTTCTGTCAATCGGGTGTTAATATAGCAACAATATTAGCTGATGGTTCTATTTCTGGATGCATGAGCATTCGTGACAATAAATTTATTCAAGGATCTATTTACAATTCTGATTTTTATGAAGTCTGGAATAATAAATTTAAAATATTCAGAGATAAAACCTGGGCAAAAACAGGTATGTGTAAAGATTGTAATGCCTACGAAGATTGTCTGGGAGGCAGCATGCATCTTAGAAATAAGAATAGTAATCTTTCCATTTGCAGACTTGATTATTTAAATAAAAATAATTTACCATCACCTCCAAATTTATACTAACAGTCAGTAGTGTCCGGTTAAAATAATACCAGTTGAAAGACCGGTTCCCTCACCTTTTTGAGAGAATGTTCTTTGAGAGATAAAATATCGATCAACAGTCGCTGCTCCATGACAACGGCAGCGATCATTCTGGTCAATTCTTGTAATGAATGACGGTATTTCGTCTGGAACTTGATATAGGATAACAGCAGGTAATAACACATGGCTACCCAGATCTGAGTCAATACTGCGTTCTGGCTGGTACCAAG
>JBAWXL010000196.1:0-9002 GCA_037144095.1 Bacteroidota bacterium | reverse complement strand
TTTTAAAGCTTTATTATGCAACAAAAAGTTTACTAATCGTTTGTTCGGGTTTTTATATTTATTAATTTAGCTGTTTTTAAAAAGTTATTTTAAAGGTATTATAAATATATCCTCAGAAATTTAAAACAAAGGAAATTAAAATGCATCAAAGAGCAGACAGAATAAGAAAAACACTAATGAAAGAAATAAGCGACATCATTCGCAAAGATGTGAAAGATGCCAGAATCTCAGGCATTGTGTCGATTACAGACATTGAATTATCAATGTAGGCTGTCTTCATTTGACTTTCAATGTCAACTTTTAGAATTTTTTCAGTTTCGTTTGTATTCTCCATAAAGGAAATTAGTTTATAAATTCAAAAAATCATCGTAAAATGCTACTAATCAACAAGATTAACATTTACAATTTAGCTACGAAATTAGTTCTAATTAGTGAGATTTCAAAGAAAATAATGTATTTTATTATGAACAATTAATTGTTTAAAAATATTTTCCACAATACCCGATGTAATGTTTTTAAAATCAGTACTTTTGTAATCTTTTTAAAATTCAATCAATCAATAAAATAACATTTATTACCTTTGTTTGTTTATTGAAAATAATGATTAATTTTACTTTGTTAAATATTGAAATGAAAAATTAAAATGGACGCGAAATTTTCTCAACGTATAAAAGATGTACTTACCTATAGCAGAGAAGAAGCTATGCGTATTGGCAGTGATTTTATTGGACTTGAACACTTATTATTAGGTATCATTCGTGAAGGTGATGGTATGGCAATTCAAATATTAAATTATTTGGGTGTGGACTTAAGTGAACTTAAAAAGAGAATTGAAAAAACTTTAAGTACCGGAATTACGACAAAATCAAAGGAAGTAGTTGAAAATCCTACTCTTATTAAGCAAGCTGAAAGGGTATTAAAACTCACCTATTTAGAAGCAAAATTATTCAATAGTGAATTAATCGGTACCGAGCATTTGCTTCTGGCTATTTTGAAAGATGATAATAATATTGCTACGCAGTTGTTGCACAAAAGAGGTATTGATTATGAAATTGTAAAAGAAGAAGTTAAAGCGATTACATCCAATAAAGGTCAAGACTTGTCTAATAATGTACAAGATAGTATAAGCAATCCTTCTGAAGATGAACCTGAAGAACAATTGGGTGCACAGAGTGGAACAAAGCGCCCCGGTGATTCTAAATCCAAAACTCCTGTTTTGGATAACTTTGGAAGAGATATTACCCGCTTAGCTGAAGAAAATAAGCTTGACCCTATTGTTGGCAGGGAAAATGAAATGGAACGAATTGCTCAAATTTTAAGTCGACGGAAAAAGAATAATCCCATTTTAATTGGTGAGCCTGGGGTGGGTAAATCAGCAATAGCTGAAGGTCTTGCCTTACGAATTGTTCAGCGAAGGGTTGCCAGGTCTTTATTTAATAAACGAATAATTTCTTTAGATTTAGCTTCATTGGTAGCAGGAACTAAATACCGTGGTCAATTTGAGGAAAGAATGAAAGCCGTTTTAAATGAACTCGAAAAAAACCCTGATGTAATTTTGTTTATTGATGAAATTCATACTTTAATAGGTGCCGGAAATGCCTCAGGCTCACTTGATGCTTCTAATATGTTTAAGCCTGCTCTTGCAAGAGGTGAAATTCAATGCATTGGGGCAACTACTCTTAACGAATATAGACAACACATCGAAAAAGACGGAGCTTTAGAAAGAAGATTTCAAAAAGTTCTTGTTGACCCTACTTCTCCTGAGGAAACTGTTGAAATCATCAATAACATTAAAGAAAAATATGAAGATCATCATCTTGTAACTTATACCGATGAGGCAATTAAAGCTTGTGTTAGTTTAACAACAAGGTATATTACCGACCGGAACCTTCCTGATAAAGCCATTGATGCCCTTGATGAAGCCGGTTCACGCGTACATATAAAAAACGTTCATGTTCCTTTAGAAATAATTCAACTTGAAAGTCAGATTGAAGAAGTTCGTAAATTTAAGAATGATGCGATTAAGAGCCAGAAGTACGAAGAGGCTGCTAAATACAGAGATCAGGAACGCCAATTAATGATTAAGTTAGATGATGAAAAAAGAAATTGGGAAAATCAATCGAAACTCAATCGCGAAACCGTAACTGAAGATAATGTAGCTGAAGTTGTTGCTATGATGACTGGAGTTCCTGTACAGCGAATTGCTCAGAATGAAAGCGTTCGCTTAATTAATATGGAAAAGGAACTTGAAGGTAGTGTTATTGGCCAGAATGAAGCTATTAAGAAAGTTGTGAAATCAATTCAAAGAAACCGTGCCGGTCTTAAAGATCCTAATAAACCAATTGGCACATTTATCTTTTTAGGCCCAACCGGAGTTGGTAAAACTCATTTAGCCAAAGTCTTATCGCAATATCTTTTTGATAGCTCTGAAGCATTAATCCGTATTGACATGAGTGAATATATGGAAAAATTTGCTGTTTCAAGATTAGTAGGTGCACCTCCAGGATATGTGGGATATGAAGAAGGTGGACAATTAACTGAAAAAGTAAGGCGCAAACCCTACTCTATTGTCTTATTAGATGAAATTGAAAAAGCGCATCCCGATGTATTTCATCTTCTATTACAAGTACTTGACGATGGTATATTGACAGATAGTTTAGGCAGAAGAGTTGATTTTAAAAACACTATAGTGATTATGACTTCTAATATCGGATCTCGTCAGTTAAAAGATTTCGGACAAGGAGTCGGTTTTAGTACTGCCGCCCGCAAAGCTGCGCAATCTACCTACACTCAAAGTGTGATTGAAAGTGCACTTAAGAAAACATTTGCCCCTGAATTTCTAAATCGTATTGACGATGTAGTAATCTTCAATTCTCTTGAAAGAGAAGACATCCATAAGATTATTGATATTGAACTCAAAGAATTATACAAGAGAGTTAATCAGCTTGGTTTTGAATTAGAACTCACGATTAAAGCAAAGGATTATATACTCGAAAAAGGTTGGGATGCTCAATTTGGAGCTCGTCCTCTTAAACGCGCCATTCAAAAATATATAGAAGATATTTTAGCTGAAGAAATCATCAAAACCAAGCATAAAGAAGGTGATATCCTTCAGATTGACCATGATTCAAAGAAAGATGAAATGGTTATTATTCAGAAAAAGTCTAAAAAGAAGCTTGTTTAGACCGAAAAAAAAATAGGCTGAAGTCTTAAATATTAATTTAAGTCTTCAGCCTATTTTTTTTTAATTTATTTCTTTAAACCTTATAGCTGGAAATATCTCTTACTTCACAGTTGTTGATAAAACTTGTTTTGGCAATATTTTCTGCTCTTACTTTACGTATAAATATTTCTGCAGATTTCTTTAAGATGTCATTTCTATTGGCATCAAGTACCAATAAATATCCACAAATTATATTTCCAGCCATTTCAACCAAGCGGCGTGCATGAAAATCAAGATATTCTGAATCTTTTTGTTCGTTAATGCGATTAAAAACTTTCTCAAACTGTTGAGTCATCTTTACCAATAATTTCTGTTGAAATTCAAACTCAGGTTTAACAGGGATTTGTTCATACTCTTTAATCATGGACATATACTGCCCATTCACAACACCTTTAATTGCAGCAATCACTTGAAGTTGTGAAGTACCTTCATAAATAGAAGTAATTCTGGCATCTCTATAAATACGTTCTATAGCAAAATCTTTCATAAATCCGGTTCCACCATGAATCTGTAAACCATCATAAGCTATCTGATTGCAATATTCACTCGAAAACAATTTGGTGAGTGGAGTCATTACATCTGAACTCTTTTGATATTTTTTATTATCCAGTTTTTCTTCCGGAGTCAAGGCTCTGTGCTCCTGAACATTTGCATAAGCCTTATACATATCGACATGACGTGCAGTTTCATAAAGTAAACAACGAATAGCATCCGTTTTCACTCTCATATCTGTCAACATTTCAAAAACTGCAGGATATTTTATAATCGGTTTGCCAAATTGTTCTCTTTCATAAGCATATTTTAATGCTTCTCTATAAGCGGCTTCAGCAATTCCAACAGATTGAGCACCAACACCCAAACGAGCTGAATTCATCAACGACATCACATATTTAATCAAACCTAATTTTCTATCCCCAACCAATAAAGCAGGAGCATTCGAAAATACGAGTTCGCAAGTTGGTGAACCTTTAATCCCCAATTTATTTTCAATTCTTCTAATGGTAAGTGCCTTATCTTTTCGGTCGTATACAAAAAGCGAAAGCCCTCTCCCATCGCTGGTTCCTTCTTCCGAACGAGCCAACACCAGCGAAATGTGAGCATCTCCATTGGTAATAAAACGTTTCACCCCATTCAAATACCATTTGCCATCGGCTTCATTAAAAGTAGCTTTTAGCTGAACTGCCTGCAAGTCTGAACCGGCATCGGGTTCTGTCAGGTCCATGGCAGCAGTTTCACCTTTACAAATACGTGGCAAGAACTCGTTTTTAATATCTTCCGATGCAAATTCATGAATGGTTTCAGCACAATCCTGAAGTCCCCAAATATTGGCAAAACCAGCATCAGCGCGAGAAACAACTTCTGCTGCTATAGCGTAAGGTACTATTGGAAAATTTAATCCACCATAAGACCTTGGTAACGAAATACCGAACAAACCGGCTTCGGTTATGGTATCAATATTTTGTTGAGTCCCTTTTGCATAAATCACTTCGTTGTTCACGAGTTGTGGACCATCATGATCGACCAATTCAGCATTTTCGGCAATGATATTACCCGAAATCTCCCCAATTATTTCCAACACTTTATCATAATTATCAAATGCATCTTCATAATCCATGGGTGCATAATCATAACTATCTTTATCTATATAATCATTTTCTTTCAATCTGGCTATTTTCTCCATCAGGGGATGTGAAAGATGGAGTTTCAATTGCTCATTATCCGTATAAAAATTTGCCATCGCGGGAAAGTATATTTAATTGATTTATTTTGAGTTTTTACGATAATATTTAATCATTTTCGGAATGATATCAGTGATATTACCTATGATGGTATAATCTGCTATCATATTGATAGGTGCTTTTTTATCGCTGTTTATCGATATTATTTTAGCTGACTGATCCATACCTGCACGGTGTTGAACAGCTCCTGATATTCCGCAGGCAATATAAAGCTTAGGACGCACCGTAACACCCGTTTGTCCAATCTGACGTTCGTGTTCAACAAAGCCTGCATCCACTGCAGCACGCGAAGCACCCACTTGAGCACCTAAGGCATCGGCTAATTCATACAACAATTTAAAATTGTCACGAGAACCTACTCCATAACCACCTGCAATGATGATTTGGGCATTTTTAATATTTATCTTCTGACTTTCAACATGTCTTTCAATGATTTCTAAAACAAAATCATTTTCATCGAAATATTGTTCAGGGTCGATAACAACCAATTCGCCGGTATATTCAGTAGAAAATATTTCGTTCTTCATCACTCCTTCCCTAACCGTTGCCATTTGTGGCTTGGTATCCGGATTGATGATGGTTGCAATAATATTTCCTCCAAAAGCAGGGCGAATCTGATACAATAAGTTCTTATAAACCGTTTGTGTTTTGTTTTCAGTATGGTCTCCAATTTCAAGACTGGTACAATCGGCAGTTAAACCACATTTCAATGCCGAAGCAATGCGGGGTGCCAAATCGCGACCTATGGAAGTTGCTCCAAATAAAGCAATCTGAGGTTCAATTTCTTTAAATAACTTCGAAACAACCGAAGCATGAGGTAAGGTCGAATAAGGAAACAATTTTGCTGAATCAGCTTTATATACTTTATCAACCCCATAAGGATAAATCGTTTTTTCAATGTCCTTCAAATTACTTCCTGCAACAAAGGCTTCAAGTTTTATGTGGAGTTCGTCTGCTAATTTTTTCCCTTTCGAAAGCAACTCAAGGCTAACATCTGCAATGTGTCCTTCGTCGGTAATTTCGCAATAAACAATAATATTATTCACGTCTGACTATTTTTTAATTTAACCAATAATATGAGTAGAAATCAATTCTTTCATCAATTCATCTATTTCGCTGTCTGTCGACTGAATTTCTTTCGAGTCTTTCTGAGTCAATACCACATTCTCAATTTTCTTCACCTTAGTGGGCGAACCCGAAAGACCTAACATCTCAACATCTGCCTGAATATCTTCAACCGACCACTCCTTAATTAATAGGTAAGGTCTGTCAACAAAAAGAACTGAATAATCGTTCACTTCAGTCTGCAATTCCGTGAGGGTGCGCGAATGCTTATATTTCATCATGCGCTTTGCATTACGTTCGCGGCAAGGCGTTGCCGAACTATGCACCGTAATCAGCGCAGGCAAAGGCGTTTTCACCGTCTCTACTCCCCTTTCCAATCTTCTCTTAATAGCAATGGAGGTAGCATTAACTGAAACCACTTCTTCAGCATACGTAATCTGAGGAATATGAAGTTTTTCGGCAACTTGCGTTCCCACCTGATCAGTGTCACCATCTATCGCCTGACGTCCGGCTATCACCAAATCATAAGGAGCAAGCTTTCTAATTGCCATCGAAATAGCATAAGAAGTAGCCAAAGTGTCCGAACCGGCAAATTTTCTGTCGGTTAACAGAATTCCATAATCGGCACCACGATAAATAGATTCTCTGATAATTTCTGCGGCTCTCGGAGGTCCCATTGTCAGCAATACTATTTCAGTTTCAACCTTTAGTGATTTCTTGATTTCAATCGCCATTTCCAACGCATTCAGGTCTTCAGGGTTAAAAATTGCCGGGAGAGGAGCCCTGTTTACAGTGCCGTCAGCTTTCATGGCATCTTTCCCAACATTTCGCGTATCAGGTACTTGCTTAGCTAAAACAATAATTTTAAAGCTCATGTTTTGTATACAATTTCATTTAAAAAAGACTGCAAATGTAGGCTTTTTTGTGTTAACTTTTTGTGAAAGCCTCATTTTTTTTGAAAATATCAATCTAAGATGCTTGAAAACAGTGGTTTAAAATCTCAAATTTGTCTTTACACTTCAATCCACATACTTAAATGAAACATTGATATTGACATCAATCACCACTGTCCATTCTCAATTCTCTATTCTCAATTGAATTGACACCAATATTAATTCTCTCAATCCCGTCGGGGATGAAATATCGGTAGAAACCATTGTCCCTTGTCCCTTGTCCTTTCTCAATTGAATAAAAACCTTCTCCCCTTCCCCAAACCTTAATGGAAATATCAAATACAAATACCCCCTAAACCTTATTATTTTCTTATCCAACAATAATCTAATAAGGTTAGAGTTAGCGGTTTTAGCATCTTTTCTATTAAGGATTATATCGTGCCATTTTGTATCAGAATACATCTAAAAATGATGATAATTCAAATTATCAGATATTCAGAGCGAAATTGCAAGTTCTACTCAGGGAAGATTTATGGATTTTATGTTGTTTGGTTAGTTAATTGAAAATGTGTTGTATATGTACATTATTGCAATAAATAAGATATTATTATGATAATATTACATAAATAAAAGTAAAATAAAACCTCAAAAAAACGTCTTTTTATTGATTTACAATGGTATATACGAAAAATTCACATCAAGATGAAGGACCATTTATGTTGGTAGAGTCGGTGTCGCAGTAAGATGAAGGACCATTTATGTTGGTAGAGTCGGTCTCGCATTAAGATGAAGGACCATTTATGTTGGTAGAGTCGGTCTCGCAGTAAGATGAAGGACCATTTATGTTGGTAGAGTCGGTGTCGCAGTAAAATGAAGGACCATTTATGTTGGTAATGACTGTTTGACGATAAGATTAGGGGTTTAGTGGTTTAGCTGTTTAGACTTTTAGGAGAAATGAGGCTAATGAATAATGAAGAATTAAAAATTAATAATGAATTGATAATTATGTAATTAACCCCAATCCCGAGAAATCGGGACTTTTACAGTTGAATGCTAAATGAAAAAGCTGTAACACAAAGCCACACAAAGTTTTTGCACAAAGTTTCTCAAAGTGGAATTCATTGCAGTTGGTTTTAACCAACTGATTTAAATGATAAAATGCTGTGGCTTTAGCCTAAGGATTATAATTGCAAATTATCTGGTGTTCAGAGCATAATTCCAAATTTTTCACACCGTAAACATTCGTTATTTAGGCAAGAATTATTTAATCGAAGCATATTCCGACAATTTAACACCTTTATTTAATTCTGTAACATATGCATCATTTAAAGATGAAAGTTTAATTAACTCATTTATCGAAATATTTTTTCTTCTAATAAGTTGACCATATTTAATTCCAAACAAAAATATTGAAGCAACAGATTCACCATTTTTAGCATTATGATATTTCTCTTTTAATATTTCTGCAAGATCGATTAATTCATGTTCATCATTTTCAAGACAAACAAATTCCGCTAGTTTTATTCCTTTATTTAGTTCTGCAACGTACGCAACATTTAATTCCGCTTTATTAATGATTTCTAATGGTGTAAATTTATTTTCACGAATTATTTTTCCATATTTAATTCCAAAAAGATGAATTTGTGCAACCATCTCTCCATTATAAGCATTATTATAGTTTTGTTTCAGAATTTCAGCCAAGTTGTTAATTTCCATATATATTATTTTTATTGTTTTTGTTCAAATTCATAAGAAATCATTTCCAATTATTCTATTCTTATTTCACTATTTAAATTATTCAGCCTTCCATCTTAATTCAAATTGGTCTGGACTTAATTTTAAAATTTCTTTAATATTCTTTCCTCCAATAGAACTCATGCCTTCCATCATACCTACCATAGTACTAGCAACTAAAGACTGTGCCATCCAACTATCATTCTTTTTTAACCAATTTTGTGGGCTAAAGATTTTTTCACTCAATTGAGCCTGTTGGTTTGCACTTTTTAAAGCTTGATTTAAACAAGTAGCTGCAAATGGTAAAATTTCCTGACCATGTTTTTCGACTATACCCAAAGTTGCAGA
>JBAWXL010000195.1:0-9006 GCA_037144095.1 Bacteroidota bacterium | reverse complement strand
TCAGACGTAGTCACTGGCTGGGTGGAGACACACGGTCGCAGAGAAACCTAACAATTGACGGAACGCTTGTCGCGTATTCCACCCAAAAATTTTGAGTATCGTGGACAGAACCTGCCGGAAATGGATTTGGACGCTATTCTACTTCGCAAACCACAAATTGTTTTGGTTGACGAGCTTGCACATTCAAATGCACCCGGCAGCCGACATGCAAAACGCTATCAGGATGTGATGGAAATTCTGGAGAATGGAATCAATGTGTACACCACGCTGAACGTTCAACATCTCGAAAGTCGTTCTGAAACGGTGGCTCAGATAACAGGCATTATCGTTCGAGAAACCGTTCCCGATGAAATCTTTGAACAAGCCGATGAAGTTGAATTGCTCGACCTCACCCCTGATGAATTACTCCAACGTCTTTCGGAAGGGAAAGTATATACATACGAGAGGTCGAGAGAAGCCGTAGAAAACTTCTTCCGAAAAGGAAACATTACAGCACTGCGCGAAATGTCCCTACGGATAGTTGCCGACCGAGTCGACAAACAGCTTCACGAATACATGCAAAACAAGCATATCCGTGGTCCATGGAAATCGGGTTTACATCTTCTCGTAGCTATTGATTTTCATCAGCAGTCCACAAGATTACTTCGCTGGGCAAAAAACCTCTCCTATTCGATGGGAGCAAACATTCAGGCAATTTATGTGGAAAGCCTGCATAAACTTAGCGATAAAGAGCGTGAGCAACTCGACAAAAACTTCAAGCTGGCTAAACAGCTTGGAATTAAGTTCCGCATTATCACCAATATTGATAGAGTTAAAGCCATCATTGATTTCGCCCAAAAAGAAAATGTAACCCATATTATTGTAGGCAAACCCCGCGTTCGAAGCATTGCATCTATGCTACAACTTGGCAACTATGTGAATCGCTTAATCAGATATAGCGGCAATATTGATGTGTATATTTTAGGCTCCGACAGCAATGCCAAAGATCATTTCAAGAAGAAATTTTCCATCATCCCGTTTACATCCAACATCAGGCAATATCTCCTGGTGTCCATTTATGTCATTTTCACTTCTGTTATCTGTTATTTTATTAATGACTATACAGGATATCAAGTGGTTTCCTTTGTCTTGTTGTTTTTGGTTTCTATGATGGCTTTGTTTTATGGAACAGGACCCGTTTTACTTGCTGCAACCCTAAGTGTATTAATTTGGGATTACTTTTTCATTCCTCCTCAATATACTTTGAGGGTGGATAAAGCAGAAGATTTTCTCATGCTCATCATGTTTTTTATCATTGCTTTGCTTAATGGAATATTAACTTCAAGGGTCAGGCGGCAGGAAAAGAATATCAGAATCCGTGAAGAAAGAACTCAGGCACTTTATCAGTTAACTAAGGAATTTAACCTGGCTTCTGGCTTAGAAGAAGTCACCAAAATTGCAGTAAGATACATCAAAAAGTATTTCGGTTTAGATTGTCTTATCATGATTAAAAACGAAATAAACCAGCTTGATTATACCCCTCAGAATGAAACAAACATCCTGCTATCTGAAAACGAACAAAGCATTGCCACATGGGTTTTTAAACATACGTCAAAAGCTGGGAAACATACCGATACGCTCCCTTCCACCGAATATACCTTTTATCCCCTTGCCGGGAAAAACAATAATATAGGAGTGATTTCGGTTAAACATACCAATACATTCACACAAGGAGAAGAAGAATTTTGGGAAGCTTTTATTTCACAAATTTCAGGGAAGTATGAACGTGAGTATTTACGAAACGCTGCAAGGAAAGCCTACATTTTAGACGAATCGGACAAACTCTACAAAACCCTTTTCAACACCATTTCGCACGAACTTCGTATTCCGGTCTCAACCATATTAGGTGCTTCCGATATGTTGCTTTCACAAACATTTCCCGACGATACGAAGCTTAAATTATATTCCGAAATTAACATTGCTTCCATACGTCTCAACCGCCTTATAGAAAACTTACTCAATATGTCGAGGCTCGAAACCGGCAGAATCACACCTCATCTGGATTGGTGCGATGTGCATGATTTAGCAAACAAAGTAATTGAGATTCTTGCTCCCGATGTTAAGCCTTTTAACCTGGAAGTAGTAATTCCCGATGAAATGCCATTGGTTAAAATTGATTTTGGCTTGATGGAACAAGTACTTCACAACCTATTGCTCAATGCAACCCAAAACGCCCCCGAAGGAAGCAATATTCGTCTGAAATTTTTCATTGATAACGCACTTTTCACCATACAAATAATGGACAGAGGAAAAGGCTTTCCCGAAGAAGATTTACCCATCGTCTTCAACAAGTTTTATCGCGGAAAAGATGCCAAATCAGGAGGCACAGGCTTGGGATTATCCATTGTTAAAGGATTTGTAGAAGCCCATAAAGGAACAGTTTCCGTTCGAAATCGTGAGAATGGAGGAGTTATGTTTACTATTAAAATTCCGGTTTTAAGAGATAACAAAGATGAAACAATTTCCTTAATATGAATTTATAATATATTTTTTACAAGAATAAATTCTTAAATTTTTCAGCTTTAAAAGTTAGTTGTAAAAAAAATATCATCACCAATTAGTTCACCTATAAACCTTTAAGTACCTCAAACTTTAGATAATTTAAACACTTATCATTTCTTAGGTTTACATCAACCAATTTTCATCTTCTGTGTAATTCGCCTAATGCAGACCTATCGCCTGCTTTGAGTTTTTGTAAAAAATCATCTTCCATTAGCCAATATACACATAATCGTGCTTCACCTTGATTTCTAATCATAAAATATTAATGTTACATATCATAAATACTATATCTGCTTAACACATCTTTGTGATACTTAAAAATAATTTATTTCTGCTTAGCGACGACTTGTATATTCTTAGTGACAATTTATATATTCTTAGTGACGACTTGTATATTCTTATTGGCACTTCTATATTCTTAGCAACGACTTGTATATTCTTAGCGGCGACGTATATATTCGTATTGGCAACTTGTATATTGTTAGTGGCACTTCTATATTCTTAGTGACGACTTGTATATTCTTAGTGACACGTCTATATTCTTAGCGACAACTTGTATATTCTTAGCGACGGTGTTTCCAAAATTGTTACTTTCATAATATCAGCTATTTAATAAAAAATCAATATAAATAGTTTTTGTTCGAAAAATGTCCATAATTTACCCGAATCAGGTCATTCCCTCTCCCAAATAACTTAATACACCCATTAACAAATAACCAATACATAAATTATTAGTACTTTTGAAGAACAATTAATTCATATTTAAAAAGATCGTTTTATGAAAAAATCAATGCTTTGTTTGTTACTTATTTGTTCGATAAGTATTTTTTGGGTGAATAGCCAATCCATTAAAGCCATAACCTATAATATCCGTTATGATAATGGTCATGATGGCGAAAATGACTGGAGTATCCGCAAAACAAAAATGGCAGAAATGCTTCGTTTTTACAATGCTGATATCATTGGATTTCAGGAAGTACTCTATAATCAATTAACATATTTGGATAGTAATCTCGCACAATATCATCATATTGGAATTGGCAGGGATGATGGCAAAACAAAAGGCGAATACAGTGCAGTTTTTTATAAGAAAGATAAATTTGACTTGCTACAAAGCTCCACCTTTTGGCTTTCAGAAACTCCCGATACCGTTTCAAGGGGCTGGGATGCAGCTTGCAACCGTGTGTGTACCTATGCTTTGCTGAAAGACAAAAAGACTAAACAAAACTTCTGGGTTTTCAACACTCACTTCGATCATATTGGCGAGAAAGCACAACATAATAGTGCACGTTTGATTATTGAACGTATTAAAAAGTTAAATAAAGAAAATTATCCTTTGTTTTTAATGGGCGATTTCAACATGGAGCCCGAAAAAGAGCCCATACAATATATTTGCACTGTATTAGAAGATTCAAAGGTTTTATTTAAAGGAAACTCTGATATGAATGAAGGGACCTTTAATAATTTTGAGTTTTGCAAACCCGTAAATTCACGAATTGATTACTTTTTTGTCTCAGATTGGAAGGTAAAAAAGTATAGAGTTTTGACTGATTCCTATCAATGTAAATATATTTCGGATCATTTGCCTGTTTTTGTAGAATTGTATCATTATTAATAGTAATTTTGGAAATCAATATTAATCATCATTATGAAAGCATCAATCAAATTAATTACCTTTATTTTAACCCTATTTATTACGGTTTCTGTTTTTTCTCAAACTAAATCGGTTTATATGGTATCTACTGCTCATCTCGATTCTCAATGGAATTGGACAGTGCAAAACACTATTGCTACTGATGTTAAAAAAACATTAGTAGATAATTTTTCATTATTCAACAGATTTCCTTTGTATAAATTCAATTTCGAAGGAGCTATTAAATATATGTGGGCGAAAGAGTATTTCCCTGATTTATATGATACCTTGAAACACTATATTGCTAACGGAAGATGGCACATTACCGGCAGTTCTTTAGATGCCAATGATGTTAATCTTCCTTCACCTGAGTCCTTCATCAGAAACATTTTGCTTGGTCAGACTTTTTATAAAAACGAATTTAACAAGAAAAGTAACGATATTTTTCTTCCCGACTGTTTTGGTTTTGGTTATACCTTGCCAAGCATTGCAAAACATTGTGGTTTAATCGGTTTTTCCTCTCAAAAACTCACTTGGGGTTCCTCAATTCCTATTCCATTTGATTTTGGAGTATGGCAAGGTGTTGATGGTGCGCAAATCATGGCTGCACTCAATCCTGGTGCTTACACATCAACCATAACCAGCGACTTGAGCAACAACAGCGCCTATTTAACCACCGTCAACAGTATGGGAACCCAAAGCGGTCACTATGTTGCCTATAAATATTATGGAACAGGCGACCAGGGTGGTGCACCCGATTCAACTTCTGTTTCATGGTTGCAAACCAGCATCAACGGAACCGGACCTTTAAAGATATTAGCTGCCACTTCTGATTCATTATACGAAAGTTTTACCCCAACCGAATGGGCTGATTTCAGTCATTACAATGGAGAATTGCTTATGGCAACTCATGGAACGGGTTGTTATACCTCACACACCGCCATGAAGCGCTGGAATCGCAAGAACGAAATATTGGGAGCTGCCACTGAAAGAAGCGCCGTTATGGCTCAATGGTTAGGCGGATTAGTGTACCCTACCAACGAATTAAATCAAGATTGGACCAAACTCATCTGGCATCAGTTTCATGATGATTTAACAGGAACAAGTCTGCCTGCTGCCTATACTTTTTCGGAAAACGATGAAGTGATTTGCCAAAATGAGTTTTGTACAACACTAACTAATGCTTCCGGTGCGGTTGTAAAAGGCTTGAATACACAAACTGTAGGAAATGCCATCATCGTTTACAATCCCCTATCCATCCAAAGAGAAGATATTGTTGAAGCATATATAAGTGCAACTACTCAACCTGCTTATATCAGGGTTTATAATGGCTCTGGTGTAGAAGTACCTGCTCAGATACTTTCCTTTGCATACAACAGACTTAACTTTCTCTTTGTAGCGAATGTTAAATCATTGAGTTATGAAGTTTTTGATGTTAGAACATCCACCACCCCTTCAACATTCACTACCAATCTTGCCATTAGCAATAGCATTATTGAAAATGCTGTCTATAAAATCACCATCAACACCAATGGAGATGTTTCTTCTATTCTTGATAAAAGGTTCAGCAATAAAGAACTACTGGCAACACCTGTTAGACTTGGAATGTTTACTGATCAATCTAATACCTGGCCCTCATGGGAAATACAATATAGTGCCATTAACGTAACTCCACAAAATTATGTCGACGGTACACCTACCTTCACTATTGTTGAAAATGGACTTGTTAGAGTTTCCTTAAAGATTACAAGAGTGAAGGGTCTTTCAACTTTTGATGAATATATACGTCTGACCAATTGGGGTCCACAGGACAGAATAGACTTCGTAAATACCGTTGATTGGAAGACAAAAAACACCCTGTTAAAGGCAATATTCCCCTTGTCAGTATCCAATCCAAATGCAACCTATGATTTGGGGCTTGGGGCCATTCAACGATCGAACAACACTTCTTCCAAATATGAAGTCCCTGCCCAACAATGGGCTGATTTATCAAGTACCGACAGCACTTATGGGGTTTCCATTTTCAACGATTGCAAATATGGGTGGGATAAGCCTGCTAATAACACCCTTAGATTGACGCTTATTCATACTCCCGGTGTGAGCTCTAATTACACCTATCAGCAAAATCAGGATTTATATAAACAACAATTTACCTATTCTATTTACGGGCATGATTCGCTCTATTATCAAGCCAATACTGTTTGGGAAGCCGAAAAACTTAATCAACCTCTGTTGGCTTTCGAAGCTCCGAAACATAGTGGTGTGTTGGGGAAAAGCTTTTCAATTGCCAGCGTGAATACAACACAGGCTGCCATTAAAGCACTCAAGAAAGCTGAAAGCAGCAGCGATTTTGTGGTAAGAGTTTACGAAACAAAAGGGCTTTCGGATACCAACGTTAGCATTAAATTCTGCTCTCAAATACTTTCGGCAAACGAATTAAATGGCATCGAAGAAACTATTGGAAGTGCTAACTTTGCAGGAGATTCCTTGCAATTTAGCATGACTGCATTTCAACCTAAAACTTTCAGTGTTCGCTTGGCTCCTCCTTCAAATCCTGTTGCTTATCCGGTTTCAAACCCATTGAATTTATATTATGATGATGATGCCATCACTTACGACTCAACCCGCTTTGATGGTGATTTTGATGGAAATAAAATTTCCTATGCTGCCGAATTGCTTCCCGATACAATTTATGCTGATGGTATTGCTTTTAAAATGGGGCCCAAATATACCGGTGCCAAAAACATCATTCGTTGCAATGGAAATGAAATTCTTTTTAATCAAAACCCAAGTTATAAAAAACTTTACTTGCTTTGTGCATCTTCTTCCGGCAATCAAAATGCAGTGTTTTTCGTAAACGGTGTTCCCGACACTTTGAAAGTCCCTTATTTCTCAAGTTTCATTGGTCAAGCCGGCGGAACCTACTCTTCTTCTTATTTCAACACCGATAATACTGCATGGATAGGGACTCACCGTCATAATGGAGTTACAAATATTAATGAACCTTATGTTTATACCTATCTGTTTAAATACTGCATCAACCTTCCGCCAAATGCCACACAACTTATTCTTCCTGTGAACAATAAAGTTGCCCTATTTGCTGCTACTCTTGCCAATAACGAAAACGACGACATCACCACAGCAAGTAATATTATGGATATTCCGATTCAGGATACTATTGTTACGAGCACTTGCAGCCACAATTACACTTTACATAAAACGGCAACTGCCTCAGGACAATGCGCCACTACCGAAACCCCAGACAAGGCTGTCGATGGAGATGAAGCCACCAAATGGTGCCACAATGTTGCCGGCAATAAATGGTTGCAGGTTGACATGGGCGATTCTATCATCATTTGCCGATGGAGGGTGGTTCATGCAGGAAGCGAAGGCACCGGCTATATCACCAAAAATTTTCAACTCCAAAGGATAGTTGGTGGCAATTGGGTAGCTATCGACTCCGTAACCGGAAACACTACTAATATCACCGACCGATCGTTCACTCCTTGCCAGGCACGTAACGTGCGTTTGCTCGTCACCAATTCGGGAAGCGACAATGCCGCCCGCATCTATGAACTTCAGGTGTTTGGGGCCGAATCACAAAACCAGCCTTATAGCAACATTGCACATATTCCCGGAGTGATTGAAGCCGAAAATTACGATTTGGGAGGCGAAGGCATTGCTTATCACGATAGTGATGCCGTAAATCAGGGCAACCAATATCGTTTGACCGAAGGTGTCGACATCGAAACTTGCAGCGAAGGAGGTTACGATGTGTTTAAAACCTATACAGGCGAATGGATGAAATATAGTGTATTCGTCGATTCGACTGCTTATTATCGCTTGCAAACCCGTTTGGCTTCAGCTCTTGGATATGGAAAACTTCATTTCGAAGTGGATGATAGTGATAAAACCGGCATCATAAATGTGCAATCTACCGGTGGAAATCAAATGTGGTTGACTGCGAATAAGGACATCTATTTAACTAAAGGACAACATCTTTTAAAGGTTTATATCGATCAGAGCATGGATAATATCAGTTTAAACAAATACACTTTCATCTACTCCCCTACCCAACTCAATGGAAATGGCGATGGCTTGAGTGCTACCTACTTTAACGGCATCAATTTCGACACCCTAAAAGTAAACAGGGTAGATACGATAGTTAATTTCGAGTTTATGCAATCCACCCTAGGAACCAATGTCAACCCGAGCAATTTCTCTTCCAAATGGATGGGGAAAATTGAGCCTCGTTTCGGCGATAATTATACATTTTATATTTCTTCAAATCAAGGCATTCGCCTTTGGATAAACAATGTGCTGCTTATCGACAAATGGAATAACAATTCATTTTACACTGCCACAGGGCAAATTCAGTTGAATGCCTGGCAAAAGTATGACATACGAATTGATTACTTCAACACCAACAGCCTCAACACTGCCACCTGCATTTTAGGTTGGAGCAGCGCCAACCAATGGGCAGAAGTGGTTCCCAAGAGCCAGCTTTACACCATTTCATTTAGTGTGGAAGAATTTGAAAGCAATAATTTCAAGATATATCCCAATCCGGGCAACGGAAAAGTGACGATTATGATGGATAAAGCCATCGATGCCGACATCAAAAAACAAAACGAGCTCAATGCCTCATGGGAAGTTGGTGCCAATACCGCCCTGGAAGAGTACATGAAGAAAGTTACCAACGTTGCCGACCAAACCAACAAGGCCATGACCGGCGCGTTCCAGGGAATGGAAGATGCCCTGGTCAACTTCGTGCAAACCGGGAAACTCGATTTTTCCAGCCTGGCCAATTCAATCATTGCCGACATGATCCG
>JBAWXL010000194.1:0-9021 GCA_037144095.1 Bacteroidota bacterium | reverse complement strand
GAATTTTCTAATGACCGTCATTAGAAATTAATTCCTAATGACGGATTTGGGTTAATCAAAAATTTTAATTTTGAGATGTCAATGCCGATAAATTCTTTATATTTCATACATTTGTTTTTAATTATACCATTAAGAATAGTTGCAAGACAAAAACCTTTAAAAGACCTTATGTCTAAAATTCCAGATTGTTCTATGCAACTTTTTAAAAAGAAAGGGGACTAATACCTATCAAAGGCCATGGGCCAAGCGTTAGGAAAAGTTCACTCCATTCTTTTTTATTGTTATCAACAAAAATTGAACTTATTAGCAAAAGAAAAACGCACATCATAATATCTTTTATTAAAATATTTCGGTGCAAATCTAAAGGCGTTAGGGGATAGAAAATAGGCGTTAGTATGGGTTTAATCAATCCTATTTCATTTTGAAATTGAAGTTTTGAATTTGAGACTCGGGTCTTCCCTCCTACTTTTTTGCTTCCCATCTATACATATCCACTTCAAAGCCCGCTAAACTCAACACCCTGTCGACAACAGTGTCCACTGCATCTTCAATTCGTTTAGGTTTTTGATAAAAAGAAGGGGAAGCAGGGCAAATGATCGCTCCTGCTTCGGTGAGGAGTTTCATGTTTTGCAGATGAATAAGGTTTAAAGGTGTTTCGCGGCTGACTAAGATAAGTTGGCGGCGTTCCTTCAACATCACATCGGCTGCACGTGTAATCAGGTCGTTTGATACCCCTGAGGCTATTCGTCCGAGTGTTCCCATCGAGCAAGGACAAACAATCATGATATTAAAATCGGACGAACCTGAGGCAAATGGAGCATAAAAGTCGTGAGGAGCAAATTCAGTACGTTTTATTTCGGGCAAAGGCACATTTTCTAATTCGAAATTCCAGATGTCGCGGGCATTATCGGAGAAAATCAGCGCGCAATCGTCCCATTGTGACGAAAGAATAGTGAGTTTTTTCAGCAAGCGCATGGCATAAATTGCCCCACTCGCACCCGTAATGGCAATAATGAGTTTCTTTTTCATGTTCAGATTGACTTACCTGAATTGATACTGAACCGAAAGTGTGAGCAAGTCATGCCATTGTCCGTAAGTAAAATAACGTTTTACATCACCCGAATTGCTCACTTTGCGAATTGGAGTGATCGAATCTGAAGTGCGCAATGAAGCTGTAAATTTCTTAGTGAAATTAAAAGCAATTCCCAAAATAGTCGAATAATTCATAGACTGAAAAGCCCTTGAACTAACACTATTGCCATTAATTTCTTCGTAAGAATTAATCAGAACAGCACCTGCAAGCCCAACTTCCGCTTTTAATCCCTTAAAGATGGTCAATTTGGCAATTAAAGGAACTTCAACATAATCAAGATTGAGTTTGTAAGAACTCACATCGTTTACATTAACATTAGGATTGTGTCGGCTTCCTTTTTGCACATATTCCATTTCCAACTGAAGAGTAAGTAAGTCTAAAAACTTAAAATTGACAAAACCACCTCCAAAAATTCCGAATTTGTTGTAACCAGAATAGGTATCGCCTGCCACCTGGCTTCCGCTAAAGCCTAATATCAATCCTCCATTAAATTTCTGAGCGCTTGCACTCAGGCAAATAGCACTCAACAATATTACAAAAATAAGTTTAGTTTTCATATTAAAATTTTCGATAAAGGTACAACCATTTTTTTAATTACGCCTTCACCTAAACAATTTCATACTTGTTTAAAGCTCCAAATTGAAAGACATATTTTTCATCCTCCATTAAAACAACCTCAATTCTCTATAAACTTTCCCTCAAAACGCTAAATTTCTTCTACCTTTGCAGCAAATTTTAAACAGATGCGTTCGAAATATGATTTTCTGATTATTGGGTCGGGTATTGCAGGCTTAAGCTATGCATTGAAAGTGGCAACCCATGGTAAAGTGTGCATCATTACCAAAGCCGGAGCACAAGAAAGTTCAACACGCTATGCCCAGGGAGGCATAGCCGCCGTAATGTACACCCCCGATACCTACGAAAAACACATCAGCGACACCATCATCGCCGGCGACCATCTTTGCAACGAAAATATTGTGCGCATCACTATCACCGAATCGACTCAGCGTATTAAAGAACTGATAAAATGGGGCACACGTTTTGATAAAACCAAGTCGGGACGCTATGATTTGGCTAAAGAAGGCGGACATTCGGAATACCGTGTGTTGCATCACAAAGACAGCACCGGCAACGAGATAGAGAAGACCCTACTCGAAAAGGTTTTCAATCATCCCAACATCGAAATTAGGCAAAACACTTTTGCCATCGACATCATTACCGAACATCATTTAGGAAAAGAAGTAAACCGTCGCACACCCCAAGTCACCTGTTTCGGGGCTTATGTTTTAAACCCTAAAACCCAATTGGTCGACACCATATTGTCGAAAGTTACCATGATTTGCACAGGCGGAGTGGGCAATGTGTATAGCACCACCACCAATCCGGTGATTTCTACCGGCGATGGCATTGCAATGGTGTATCGTGCCAAAGGAAAGGTGGAAAACATGGAGTTCATACAGTTTCATCCCACTTCACTCTACAACCCTACCGAAAAACCTTCTTTCCTGATCACCGAAGCCTTACGGGGTGCCGGTGCGGTGTTGAAGACGTTGGATTTTAAAAAGTTTATGCACAAATACGATGCTCGTGGTTCGCTTGCTCCGCGCGACATTGTTGCACGTGCCATTGATAATGAAATGAAAATAAACGGTTGCGATTATGTATATCTCGATTGCAGCCGCATCGAAAAGGCAGAACTCATTGATCATTTCCCCAACATTTATGCAAAATGTTTAAGCATAGGTATTGATATATCCAAAGAAATGATACCTGTGGTTCCGGCAGCACATTACAATTGTGGTGGCATAAAGGTAAATGAATGGAGCCGATCATCTATTGAAAATTTATATGCTTCGGGCGAGTGTTCCTCTACCGGTCTGCATGGGTCGAATCGTTTGGCATCAAATTCATTGCTCGAAGCTCTGGTATTTTCACATCGTGCCAGTGAAGATTCAATCAAAAAGATTAAAAGCATAGAGCTTTGCGAAGAAATACCCGATTGGAATGCCGAAGGTATGGTGATGAATGAAGAAATGGTGCTCATAACCCAATCCATAAAAGAACTTCAGGGCATCATGAGCCATTATGTTGGGATTGTTCGGTCCGATTTGCGACTAAAGCGTGCTTTCGACCGTTTGGAGATTATTTATAACGAAACAGAAGACCTCTACAACAAATCCATCCTCACCCAAAGTATTTGCGAATTGCGCAATATGATTAATATTGGATACTTAATCATCAAAATGGCCATCAAACGCAAAGAAAGCCTAGGGTTGCATTATTCTATTGATTATCCACGTCCGTCTTCGTCTTAAATGGTAATCGGTGTTTGGTAATCAGTAATAGGTAATCGGTATTTGGTTTTCATGGGTGCTAAATGAAAAGAATTTACTTCAAAATAAATTTTATTTTAATCAATATTACATCAAAATATTTTACACAATACTTATTACCACCTATCAAATACCGATTACCGAACACCGATTACCATTAACTAACAACCCAATACCCACTTACCTAATCCGGTCTTCCATAATTTTTATTTCGATAAAGGGGGAAATACTTTCGTAAAGAATATTATACACGGCCGAAGCAATGGGCATATCTACATTATACTTTTTATTGATTTCGTGAATGCAACGAGTAGCATAATAACCTTCGGCAATCATTTTCATTTCTAATTGAGCAGACTTCACCGAATAGCCGGTGCCTATCATATTTCCAAAGGTTCGGTTGCGGCTGAACTGCGAATAAGCTGTTACAATTAAATCGCCTAAATATACAGAACCCGAAAGATTCCTGTCGATAGGATGAACCGCCGCAATAAAGCGTTCTGTTTCCTGTAAAGCATTTGCCACCAAAACAGAAATGAAATTGTCGCCATATCCCAATCCTTTAGTAATTCCCACAGCAATAGCATAAATATTTTTCAATACAGAAGAATATTCAGTGCCATAAATGTCGTCGGAGGTGGTTGTTTTAACGAACTTACACTCAAGAAGAGAAGCTATTTCACACGCAAGCTTATTGTTCATTGAAGAAACCGTGAGATAAGTGAGTTTTTCCAGCGCTATTTCTTCAGCATGCGAAGGACCTGAAATAACGGAAATTTCCTGCAAGGATACTCCATATTTAGAAATAAAAAAGTCGGCAATAATCTGATTGGTTTCAGGGATAATTCCTTTTATGGCTGAATGCACCTTCTTTCCTTTGAAAGCATGAGCTGCAATGCCCGACAACTGCTTTTTCATAAAAGCAGCAGGAATCACAAATATGATATGATCTGATTCAGCAATGAGCTTTACTATATCACTATATATATTAAGGGTGTCGGGATTAAACGCCACCGAGCTTAAATATAAAGGATTTCGCCCATAAGTAGCTAGATTATAGGCAACATCCGGTTCTCTGATCCACCAATTAATTGACGGAATATTGTTTAAAAGAATTTTTGATAAAGCGGTTGCCCAACTTCCGCTCCCTACAATTCCGATTTTAGGTTTTGTTTCCTGTTCTGACATGATAATTAATTTAAGAATGAATTCTGTTTTGAAATAAATACATTGAAAAGCAAATTATTTCGCAATACCCAAGGTTTTCAATCCTTGTTCAAATACAATATCTACAGGGATATTTACAGACTTCAAACGGTTTAAATCTGATTGTAATTCGGGTTTTATGATGCCATTTGCAGCATTGTATTTTTTAGCCCCCTCATAATCTCCCTCTCCTTCAAATTTCACCACCATTGCTGCCCACGAATTTACAGCCTCTTTCATTTTAGAAAAGTTTACGGTGTATTTTCCTGCTGCGTTTCTGCTAAATGCACCCATATCTTCAAAATAGTTCAAACACATCATATTGGCTTGTCCATGAGCTTCAGTAGCGCCAAAACGCACCGAACGAATCAATCCTGCCATAAAAGTAACATAAGCATCTTCAATAGTACAGCCTGTTAACTCCCCTTTTTCGATAAGATAAGTTGATAAAAACAAACCCAATATATCTGCTTTTGCTTCTTCAAACGCCGAATACTGGTCTTTCAATGCTTCTCTGATGGTGCCTTTGCCAGTAACTGTATTTTTTATTCCTAATCCATGAGCCACTTCATGAAACATTACATTAGCAAAAAAAGCTTCAAACTTGATGTTTATAATTTGGGTTGGATCAATAAGCTGATTGGCAATTGGGATTAAAATATTATCAAACTTGGCTTTCATGGCATTTTTTAGTTGCAAACGCCTTGAACCTTTTGCCGCTTGCACTTTTTCGTCGTTTGGCAAGTTTATCGCTATGGTCTTCCCTCCTGAATTGGCATGACCTGCATAATAGACTATATCGTACACATTCATATCAGAACTTGTTCCGGGGACTTCTTTCTTGTATTTTGCATCAACTGGCAATTCTGTTTGAAGTTTTGGCAGTAGAGCAGCATATTTGCTGAGTTTATTGCTCCAATCTTTATCTTTTATTAAAATGGCAGCTTCCTGAGCAGCCTTATAGCCATACAAACCATCTTCATAAGTTTCAATCGGACCTACCACCATATCAATTTTATTATCCTTCATATCCATCCATGCCATATCACTTTCAAAATAATCATCTGTCAATAAAGCTTTAGCGCGAAGTTGAAGATATTTTCTCAAGCCTGCATCTTCAGCCAGAAAAGCTGCCTTTTCAAGCAATTTGGCAGCTTTTTCAACCTTTTCTTTATATTCCTGATGAAACCAAACACACTTCAGCGTTTTGTCATTATTTCTGCGAATGAGGGTATATAAAGAAGTTTTATTTTTATCAGCGAATTTTGCAAACTCTTCTTTGGTCATATCCTTAGGATAATAATTTGCACCATCAGGTTTTTTCTTAAACCCATCAACAAAAGATTTGTTTTCATTCAGTCTTTCCCAGGGACCATAATTAATTAAAGCAAACTTACGGGTGTTTTCTTCTTTAATATTGGAAAGAAATTTGGTTTTATCACCCAGTGTTTGCATCCAGAAAATTTCATCCATAATGTCAGCAACCTCAATTAAAATGGGAAGCATTTCTTTTTCTTTAACTGAAAGCTTTGTTAAGTCAGTAGTCAATTTAACTACCGCAAATTGCTCGATCTTTTGCTGCATAAGCGAATCTTTAGCTGATGTGAAACATTTTCCGGAATTTGACACTAATATGGTCAATATCATTCCAATAGTGATCGTTCTGAATAATTTCATTTTAAATATATTTTATAAGTTACTAATTTTATCAATCATTAAAAGTGATTTTTCCCATTTGGTAAGGCTCATCTTAGCTCCAATTTCTTCAATCACGTGACCTGCCAGAACGGCTCCAATATTTCCACATTTATCTAATGAAAGGTTATTTAATAATCCATAGAGGAATCCTGAAGCATATAAATCGCCTGCACCGGTTGTATCAATACTATTTACGGGAATAATACCAATAGTGTGGAAATCTTCTCCTTTTTTGATTAACGACCCATTTCTGCCTGTTTTAACGATAGCAATTTCGCATTTATCAGAAAGCGCTATCAATGCAGATTCAGGTTCGAAACCCGTGAATGCTTTAGCTTCTTCTTCATTTGCAAAAACTATATCAACATAATTCAGAATAAGATTTTCGAGAAATTCTAAATTTGCTTCGACTACATTATAGCTTGCTAAATCCAGCGAAATAATAAGGTTTTTTTCTTTGGCTGTTTGTACAGCTTTAAGTAGCAAAGCATGATTCTGAACCAAATACCCTTCTATATGAAAGTGAGTATATCCTTCAAATTGAGAAGGGCGAATGTCAGTATCAGAAATTTCAACAGCAGCACCAAGATATGTAGCAAAAGTGCGTTCCGAATCGGGGCTTACCAAAGCAATTGCACAACCTGAATCGGTTACACCGTATTCAAGTTTAGGTTCAATCTTGTTTTTTATCATATCATTTCTGAAAAACTCACCTAATTCGTCGTTTCCGATTTTTCCGATATAACCAGTACTTACTCCCAAATTGGCCAATCCGTGAATGGTATTTGCAGCAGAACCACCTGAGGCAAGTTTTTTATTTAAATGCTTTGTGGCATTATTAATTTTATTAGCTGTTTCTTTATCAACCAATTGCATGCTTCCTTTTGGTAAATTAAATTCATTGAGTAAAGCATCGCTTTCCAGCATGGTCATGATATCGACCAATGCATTTCCGAGTCCTAAAACTTTTTTCATATATAAGTTAGATTAACTGAGTAAAATATTTTTTTTACAAAGGTATTGCATATTTTAATTTAATCATTAATTTTGCAGTCCTAAATCGAATAAAAATTTATTGGGAAAGGGTAGTTAGATTTAAATCAACCATTTCTTTTTTCGATTTTAAAATTAAAAATTCCTCAGTAGCTCAGTTGGTTAGAGCATTTGACTGTTAATCAAAGGGTCCCTGGTTCAAGTCCAGGCTGGGGAGCGAAAAAGCCGTATTATTACGGCTTTTTTCATTTATTTTATGTATTACATTTATATTTTACATTCACTTCAGGCAGATAAATTTTATGTTGGATCTTCGGAAGACCCAAATAGAAGAGTAATGGAGCATAATACTTCTCCTCACAATACCTTTACTTCTAAACACCGACCATGGGTTCTTGTTGCTTCTTTTCCTGTTGGGGAAACTCGAGCAATTGCTGTTCGATATGAACGAAAGCTAAAGAGTCTTAAAAGTAAAAATATTATTTTGGAATTAATACGTCATAATGGAGATCTGGATTTTTTTGCGCAGTTGGTCAGAGTCCCGACTGGTCGGGATTAATCAAAGGATCCTTCCGATGAATCGGAATCCAGGCTGGGGAGCGAAAAAGCCGTATTATTACGGCTTTTTTCATTTATTTTATGTAATATATTTCACCGCTGTTCGATAAAAACCTGAAAGAATTCAAGCCAAAATAGGATGGTTTCTATCTTTTTGTTGTTTTGTTTTTGCAGAAACATACTACAATTATTCGAGAAGTTCCCCTTTACTTTGTCATATTCAAAGGAGAGGTTGCAGAGAAAGAGATGATAAACGAATGCGGCGAATAATGGGAAGCCTTTAGGAACAGGTTCATTGAGCTAAGTCGAAAATGCATTTTAGCATTTAGTCAGTTTAATTCCATTAAGATAGAAGCATCTGAGGTTTGAACCGCAACAGAACATTTAGGATAATTACAAACTATCCTGTTTTAAAAGCAGAATTTCAAAATCTGCTTAACTGCAACGTTTACTTTGATATATGCCGCTCAGTTCGGGGTGAAGTCTTTTCCATATTTATTCAACATTTTACAGGTTAAACCTGTGCAGATAACACCGCCTGAGGTTGGAACCTCAGGCGAACAGGGGACTCCGGCGAAAAGGGGTGATTAATTTTAAATTGCTTTGATATGAATTGTTCTAAAAATAGAAACTACATCAGATACAGAACCCGTGATGCTTAGATGAAAATTGAAAATGGCGCTTTCATTTGAAGTCGCTGCATGTGCAGAAATGATTTCTGTGCTTGCAGTTGTGCCCAGCGCATGTGCAGAGGAGTCCCCAGCACGTGCAGATTGATTCCCTGCTTAGCAGTGGTGGTGCTTGCATAAGCAGAAACCATCGCTGCATAAGCAGGCATATTGGCTGCATGTGCTGCCATCTGGCTTGCATACGCAGAAGAGTCCACTGCATATTCAGAGGTTCCCACTGCACGTGCAGTGGGCTTGTTTGCACTTGCAGTGAATGCCCTTGCATGTGCAGTCGGGTTCATTGATTGTACAAAAATGAAATTGGCTTGTGCAGCGCCGGTAGGTGAAAGTGTAATATTGAAATTTGCATGTGCATTTTCGAAATTTGCACGTGCAGAAATGAAATTTGCTTGTGCATTTTTCCTGACTTGTACCTAAATTACAAGTTAAATTTCCACAATTCATAATATTA
>JBAWXL010000193.1:0-9051 GCA_037144095.1 Bacteroidota bacterium | reverse complement strand
TTCCTAAAAGTCTTTTTTTAGGACAGTTCTGTTATAAAAAATTCAAATCTCTTCATTACATTTCTATTTTTTCACGCATAACCCTTATGTTTTTTCGCGCTTAACATTCAATCTGCCTAATGTGTGAATTATGTAACATTTTCCTGAAATTATATAATACATTACGGTTTAAAGTGTCGGAACTTTGTGCCCTCTTAATTAAACCTGTAATATCTTGAAATTATATATTAAATATATGGTCAGCAATCGCTGCAAAATGGCAGTGAAAAATGAGTTGAAAAAACTTGGATTACACTATATTGTAGTTGATTTAGGTGAAGTAGATATTATGGAAATCATCTCAAATGAGGTTAGAGAGCAATTAAAAACCGCTTTATTCGCATTAGGACTTGAATTAATGGATAATAAAAGGGCTGTTTTGATTGAAAAAATAAAAAATGCAGTGGTCGAAATGGTTCATTATACGGATGAAATGATTAAAGTGAACTTTTCTGATTATTTAAGTAAGAAATTAGATCATGATTATACGTACCTTGCGAATTTATTTTCAGAAGTGCAGGGAACCACAATTGAGCAATTTATTATATCACACAAAGTAGAACGAATAAAAGAACTTATCATTTACGACGAATTAAATATTACTGAAATTTCATTTATGATGAATTATAGTAGTGTGGCACATTTGTCAAATCAGTTTAAAAAAGTAACCGGTCTTTCGCCAACTCACTTTAAGCAATTGAAGGATAAGAGGAGAAGTCCCATTGAAGAAATAGGAAATTAAATAAAATAGAAAATATGAATATAAAGAGAATTTTCGGATCAATATTAACTGTCTTAGGAATAGCTGGTCTTATATATACTGCAGTATTATTTGTCAATTCGTCGGGTGGAACACGGGATATTAAAGCGTTGATCATTTTTGGAATACTTGGTCTTATCTTTTTTATTTCAGGTATTAGTTTGGTGCGCACAACCAAGGATGAGGCTTAATTTAAACAAGAATTAAAAGGATAAAATAATGGAAAGGACAAACTCACACGAATCGCGATATGCAAGCAGCTTAATTGAAGCCAGCCTGGATCCTTTGATCACTATTAGTCCTGAAGGTAAGATTACCGATTTAAATCAGGCTAAAGTGAACATTACAGGTGTAGAGCGGGGAAAACTTATTGGAACCAATTTTTTCGATTATTTTACTGAACCTAAAAAGGCACGTAAAGTATATGAAGAGGTTTTTGACAAAGGTTCTGTCACAAATTCGCCACTTACATTTCGACATATTAGCGGTAAGTTGACTGACGTTTTGTTTAATGGTTCGGTTTATAAAGATGATGAAGGAAATGTTTTGGGGGCAGTGGTTGTAGCAAGAGACATTACCGAACAAAAATGGGCTATGGAATTAAAACATGCCAATAAGGAACTTGTTTTTCAAAATAAAGAGAAAGAAAAGCGAGCGGCCGAATTAATCATTGCAAATAAAGAATTGGCATTTCAAAACAATGAAAAAGAAAAGCGTGCAGAGGAATTAATCCTTGCCAATAAAGAACTTATTTTTCAAAATGAAGAGAAAGAAAAGCGAGCAGCCGAATTAGTTATTGCCGATAAGGAACTTGTGTTTCAAACCGGAGAGAAAAAGAAGCGGGCAGCTGAGTTGGTTATTGCTGGTAAGGAACTCGTGTTTCAAAATGAGGAGAAAGAAAAACGTGCGGCTGAGTTAATCCTTGCTAATTATGCCCGCAGCCTTATCGAAGCCAGTCGCGACCCACTGTTTACGATTAGCCCGGAAGGAAAAATCACTGATATGAATGAAGCAACAGTTAAGGTTACGGGTGAATCGCGCGAAAAACTAATTGGAACCAATTTTTACAATTATTTTACTGAACCTGATAAAGCCCGTCAAGGTTATGAGCAAATTTTCGCTAAAGGATTTATGGCTGATTATCCTCTGACCATAATGGATGGAAAGCTTACTGACGTACTGTTCAATGGGTCGGTTTATAAGGATGCAAAAGGTAAATTGATAGGTGCCGTGGTGGTGGCAAGAGATATTACTGAACAAAAACGGATTGAAAATGAATTGAAAGAAGCAAAAGTGTTTGCCGAATTGTCTACTGAAATTGCTGAAGAAGCAAAAGCATTTGCCGAAAATGCCACCCGCATAGCCGAAAATGCAGTGAAAGCTAAACAACAATTTTTGTCGAATATGAGCCACGAAATTCGAACCCCAATGAATGCTATTATAGGATTTACAAAGGTGCTTTTGAAGACGGAGGTTACTGCAAAACAGAAAGAATATTTAACGGCAATTAAGATGAGTGGCGATGCATTGATTGTACTTATCAACGACATCCTCGATTTGGCAAAAGTTGATGCAGGTAAAATGACATTCGAACAAATTCCGTTTAAAATGTCATTGTCCATTTCAGCCATGCTCCATTTGTTTGAAACTAAGATTCAGGAAAAGAATTTAATCTTGATAAAAGAATATGATAATAATATTCCTGAGGTGTTGATGGGCGATCCTGTGCGTTTGCATCAGATAATATTGAACCTTGTTAGTAATGCGGTGAAGTTTACTTCGAAAGGACAAATAACGGTGGGTGTGAAGATTTTGGCTCAAGATCAGGAAAAAGTCATTCTTGAATTTGCAGTGACCGATACCGGTATTGGCATTGCTGAAACGAAACTCGAAAAGATTTTCGAGAACTTTCAACAGGCATCGAGCGGCACTTCGCGTTTATATGGAGGCACCGGATTGGGTCTGGCTATAGTGAAACAATTGGTAGAACCCCAGGGAGGAAGCATTTCTGTGAAGAGCAAAGTGGGTGAAGGTTCAACTTTTAGTTTCATTTTAAGCTTTTTGAAAACATCTGCTCAGGCTGAAAATGAAATCGAATTGGAGGAGTTAGACACTGAAATTAAAAACATTAAAGTGTTGGTGGTTGAAGATATTGCGCTTAATCAATTGCTGATGAAAACCCTTTTGGATGATTTCGGATTTGAACGCGACATTGCAGCCAACGGGAAAATTGCCATTGAGAAACTTCAAACTAAAACATTCGACATTGTGTTGATGGATCTCCAAATGCCTGAGATGAACGGATTTGAAGCCACCGAATTTATTAGAAACACCATGAATTCTAACATCCCTATTATTGCTCTGACGGCTGATGTAACTACGGTTGACCTTGCAAAATGCAAAGCGGTTGGCATGAACGACTACATTGCAAAACCGGTTGACGAGCGATTGTTATATAGCAAAATTGTAGGTTTGGTGAAGAAGCCTTCGCTTATAAAATATGATGAAGCCGGAGTGGAAAAAGATCAAACAAAGAAATTAAAATGTATTGATTTGCACTATTTGATGCTGCGAACAAAATCGAATCCGGTGCTGATGATGGAAATGATTTCGCTTTATCTGGAACAAACTCCTCCATTAATTAAAGCCATGAAACAAAGTTTTTATGATAAGAATTGGGAGCTTTTGCATGCGGCTGTGCATAAAATGATACCTTCTTTTTCAATCGTGGGCATTAGTGCCGATTTTGAAATTATTGCCCGAAAAATACTTGAATATGCAAGAACTCAACAGCAAAGCGATGGAATACCCGAAATGCTTTCGCAAATCGAAAACGTTTGTTCGCAGGCTTGTAAAGAATTGGAAGTGGAGTTCAATACTATAAAAAACAATAAAAATGAATACTGAAAAAGTAAAACTATTTCTTGTAGACGATGATGCTTTTTTCTTAAAAGCCTTAGAAATCGAATTTCTGCAACATGCCAATTTTGCTATCGAAACCTATCCTACCGGCGAACTTTGTTTGGAAAATCTTGCGCATAGCCCCGATGTGATTATTTTGGATTATATGCTTGATGGTATTGATAAAAACGCCATGAATGGAATCGAAACATTGGATAAAATCAAAGCTTTCAATCCCGACATTCCCGTGGTGATGCTTTCGGGGCAGGATAAAATTGAAGTTGCCGTAAACTGCATGCATCATCGTGCTTTCGATTATGTGGTGAAAAGCGAAACCGCTTTTGTTCGTCTGCAAAAAATCATTACCACCATTTTTCACTACCGGAAAATGGAAAAAGAATTGAATTGGTATATGGAGAGGATGTGAGAATTAAGATTTAGGATTTGAGATTTATGATTTAGGCTGTATTTGGGATAAATTTATACTTCAAAATAAAAACGATTCAAAATAAACAATAGCTAAGAGTCTGAAATTAGGGTCTTAAACTTTATCAAGACAACATATCACTTAAGAATAAGGCTTATTTTATCTCAGGATTTCTGCCAAATATTCTGGGATTTCTGGTAGAAATCCTAGGATTTCTACCAGAAATCCCAGGATTTTTCCGAGAAATTCCGGAATTTCAACCAGAAATCCCAGGATTTCCACCAGAAGTTCTGGGATTTTCAGCAGAAATTCCAGAATTTCAACCAGAGATTCCAGAATTTCTCCGAAGAATTCCAGGATTTCAACTAAGCATTCCGCAATGTTAAAGTACCCATTCTTTAATCTTATTATAAAAGATTCCACTTAACTCAAGGCACTCTAAGTACTCCAAACTCTAGGCACTTCCAAAAAGTGTGAATAATGTAAATCTTTTCTGTAATTATATAACAGTTTCAGCGAAATAGCTGCCGACCTTTGTACCGTCGAAAAAATACTTATAAAACAGAATGTTAACATGAATGCAACAGAAGCAAAAGCAAGCTGGAATCAGCAAAAAGGCAAACTCAAACAAAAATTTGCCATACTCACCGAAGACGATTTATTACTTGAAGAAGGCCTGAAAGAAGAACTGCTCGGACAAATCGAACTCATTAAAATGAGCAAAACTAAAGAGCATAAATAAAGAACTCTAACGAGCTGCATACCTCTTGAATTAAATAAACCTGCCATATAACCCAATCACACCAATGAAATCAACTTTGTTTTTATGAAAAAATTGAGCCATGTAATCAAAGCTTTACCAAAGTTGCGCGATGCGAAAAATCAGGCAATAAAGCTTACCGAAAAAACGATTATCATTAAACAAAAGAGTAGTGGTTTTTTCACTGACATAGGCAATGCCGCACTTTTCATCACGCTCACCATCAAAAGAACATTTTCGCGCAATTTCGAATTCAAAGAATTTTTCCGTCAATGTTTTCAAATTGGTTATAAAACCTTGCCACTTATTTCCTTAACCGGTGTCATAATGGGTTTAGTTCTCACCATACAATCGCGCCCGGCTCTATTGAAATTCGGAGCCGTCACCATGCTTCCGGCTATGGTGTCCACCTCCCTCATCAGAGAATTGGGACCTATGATAACCGCATTGATATGTGCCGGCAAAATAGCTTCGGGCATGGGTGCCGAGCTGGGTTCGATGAAAGTTACCGAACAGATTGACGCAATGGAAGTGTCAGCCACCAACCCCATGCGGTTTTTGGTGGTAACCCGCGTATGGGCTGCCACGCTCATGATTCCGTTGTTGATTTTATATGCCGATGGGCTTGGAATTATGGGAAGTTGGGCAGGTGCCAACTTAAAAGGAGATGTTTCATTTGTATTGTTTTTTTCACAGGCATTCGGAATAGTTCACTTCATGGATTTTATACCTGCTGTTGTGAAGTCATTCTTTTTTGGTGCGGTGATAGGATTGGTTGGATGCTACAAAGGATATACTGCCGGTCGAGGCACTGAAAGTGTGGGCATTGCCGCCAACTCGGCCGTGGTGCTATCTTCATTGTTGTTGATTATTGTTGATTTAATTGCGGTGCAAATTACGGATATGATTACTTAGAATAGTTATTATGAACGATATTCAAACAGAAACGATTGCTCCAGCAAAACATAGCCCCCAACAGGTGATTGAAGTTAATAACCTAATGATTTCTTTTGGCAATCAGGAGGTGTTGAAAGATGTGACTTTCAATCTTCATAATGGCGAAAATCTGGCCATCCTTGGTAAGTCCGGCTCAGGCAAATCGGTATTAATAAAATGCATTGTGCGTTTGCTAAAACACGATTCAGGAATCATTCAGGTTTATGGAGAAGATGTAAGTGCGTTAAAAAGCAAAGGATTAGACGAAATCAGGAAAAGGATTGGATTTTTGTTTCAGAGCGGTGCGCTTTATGATTCGATGACGGTGAAGCAAAATCTGGAGTTTCCACTGGTTAGAATAAGAAAGAATCTTAAAAAAAACGAAATAGATTTTAAGATTATGGAAGCCTTAGAACAAGTAGGCTTGGAAGATGCTATTGATAAGATGCCGTCACAATTATCAGGTGGCATGCGCAAACGAATCAGCCTGGCACGCACCCTTGTGGTCGACCCTGAAATAATGTTATATGATGAACCCACCACCGGTCTCGACCCTGTAACATCCGACGAAATCAGTATTCTGATTAATCAAATTCAAAAGAAATACAAAACTTCCTCAATTATTATTACCCATGATATCGAATGCGCCCGTGCCACTGCCGACCGCTTACTTATGCTGCACGAAGGTAAAGTGTATATGCATGGAAAAATTGACGACTTCGAAAAGTCAGATGATCCCTTAATAAAATCCTTTTTCAAATAGAATAAAATCCTAATTCTTAAATCTTAAATTATAATTCCCCCATGGATTCTCACACACCCAAATTCAAAATACGCCTCGGAATGTTTATTGCCGGAGGATTGCTTCTTTTCGTAATCGCCATTTTTTTAATCGGAAAGCAGAAAAACCTTTTCAATCCAGTCTACCAGCTTTCCACTAAGTTTCGAAATGTAAGCGGCTTGCAGGTTGGAAGCAACATTCGTTTTTCGGGCATTAATGTCGGGACAGTTGATAACATAACCATTGTCAACGATTCCACCGTAAAGGTCGATATGCTGATTGTGAAAAAAGTGCAACAGTTTATAAAAGCTGATTGCGAAGCAAACGTTGGCTCCTCAGGAATCATTGGCGATAAACTATTAATTATTACCCAGGGAAGCTTTAATTCGCCCATTGCCACCGAAGGACAATATATTAGTTCAAAAGAGCCGGTCGAACTCGATAATATTATGTCGGGCCTGCAAGTAACTGCTTATAATGCGCAAATAGTTTCCTATCAGTTGGCAGAAATAATGATGAAAATAAATAATGGACGAGGAACACTTGGCAGATTAATTCAGGATACGGTTATTGCAAACAACCTAAGCAACACCATTGTGAATATAAAAAGCAGCAGCAAAGGCTTGGATGAAAATATGAATGCAGTTAAAGATAATTGGTTGTTGAGAGGATATTTTAATAAAAAAGAAGCAGCAGCCCAGGAAGCGAAAGATGAAGCCATAAAGAAAAACGAAAAAGAACAAAAAGCAATTGAGAAAAAGAAAGCTGATGCAGATAAGAAAAAACTGAAAGACCAAAAAGCCATTGATAAAAAGAATAAATAAAATGAAAACAACATACATATTAATATTATTACTCCTAACTTCTACCTTCCTTTTCGGACAAGATGTGCCCAAACAGAATCCAAAGAAAGTAGCCCCCAATGATACCATTGTGCCGGGTAAAGGCGGACGCGAAAAGCAACTCGAAAAGATTAAAGCAGTTAAAGATAAAAAGCTTTCCGATTCAACAGGCAACGAACCTGCCATGAGTGCACTTATTGATACTACCAAACAAAACAAATATGGTGACTTGCTTGATGACGATACTTTGTATAATAAAAAATATCCTCTCTGGAAACCTGCATCTGAAGTTTTTGGTACACTGGTTTTAACATGGGCATTAGATAAGTATTTGCTAAATGCTGATTACGCTCGAATAGACATCCATACATGGAAATATAATATTAAGCATGAATGGGAATGGGATAAAGACCGCTTCGGAATTAATTTTATCGGTCACCCTTATTCAGGAACGCTTTCATATAATGCAGCACGATCAAATGGTTATGGCTATCTTCAATCATGTCCTTTTGCAATTGCAGGTAGCTTAATGTGGGAATATTTTGGTGAAAACACACGTCCATCATACAACGACATTATCAATACACCAATTAACGGATCATTTCTTGGAGAAATATTATATCGTTTAAGTTCAAATGTTCTCGATGACCGCACTAGAGGAGCTAACAGAGTCTTCCGTGAAATATTTGCAGGTTTAATAGACCCCATGAGAGGGTTTAACAGACTTTTGCAAGGGAAAACATTCAGGATAACCAACAAAGAGGTGTATGAAAAAGAGCCAACAAATATTTCTATTTATGCAGGAGTGCACAGAATTGATGATGTAAATCAGGGCATGCTCGGAAAAGGTTCTTATAGTGCAATGCTCAATCTTCAGTTAGATTATGGAAATCCCTTTGAAATTCGTACGCGTAAGCCTTTTGATTTTTTCAAACTTCGTGCAGATATTAATATTGGTGTTGGAAGGAAATATGTTGATAACGTGATAGGTTATGGGATTTTATTTGGTAAAAATAAAAAGATTAGAAATGTGGTTAGTTTAGTTGGTGGGTTTCAATATTACGATTATATTGATAACAAAACTTTCGAGTTGGGCACTATTGGTTTTGGAGGAGGGGTGATAACAAAACTACCTGTGAGCAAAACAAGCAATTTGTATGTTAGCTTGCATTTAGCTTTAGTCCCTTTTGCGGGAAGTAGTACGCGTTTTGGTCCTGATACTTCTCAGGTAAGAGATTATAACTTTGGCGGAGGGCTTGAAGGCAAATATGAAGCCACATTTAATCTTAGCAAATATGCTACCACATCATTGATTTATAATATTTACTGGATTCGCACCTATGTTGGGGTAAACGGAAATAACTTTGTTCACATTCTCAAACCAAGAATTACCGTCAAATTGTATAAAAGTCTTAGCATTGGATATGAATATTATGTCTATCTCAATGATCGTTACCTTAGTAATCTTCCAGCAATTCACTTAAATAGAACAGAGCAGAAAATCTTTCTATTGATTTATTTGGAAGATTCGCAACGAAGAGGTCAGTATAAAACTAAAAAGGAAAAAACCAAGAAGGAAGAAATCAAGAAAGAAATAAAGAAGGA
>JBAWXL010000192.1:0-9075 GCA_037144095.1 Bacteroidota bacterium | reverse complement strand
AGCAGATGCTAAACTCACTTTAGCATATGATTTTTACACCGTAGCAGATGCTAAATTCACTCTAGCATATGATTTTTACACCGTAGCAGATGCTAAACTCATCGTAGCAGATGCTAATGTAAGTTCAGCAGATGCAAAAAAGAGTTCAGCAGATGAATAGATTTAATGTTCTTTTGTTGAGAACTACATTTTAACTCAATAAAAAAGGCTTTGATAAAACGTCGAAGTGCCTCCAATGACATAGCGATTTACATATCAAAGCCTTTTAATTAAAATATTTGAAAAGCGTAGTAGCGAATTCGCATCTCGCCTCGACTTATATTCAAACACTTTCAGAGAAATCATCATTTCACTGTGCAAATATATGAAATAAATTTAATTAGAATAAATAAGCAGAAGATTTATTAAGCACTAAGCCCCCAAATGACTAATCAAATAGAGGCTTAGGTGGAGGCTTGAAGTTATCGCGTCTTGAAATAGCAAAATTACGAAATAAATAATTATCTTTGCTAAAAATATCAAATGACTACTTTTATTTTTTGTTTTTTAATTATCGGGTGTTTAGGATCTATAAAATGGGGTCTGAAAAAGTTTGTTCTTAATTTGTTTGCAATTATTTTGTTGCCTGTATGGTTGGTGATAATTGTCTTTTGTGCTTTATTCATGAAAACTGAATCGTTTAATAAGCAAATCCCGGCAGCTTAAGCATAGCCTCCCTTTTGGGCATAGCTTGTACAAAAATAAATCAATGACAAAAAGAAAAACCTTCTTCAAGATTTCTTCAACCTTAATAGAAATCAATAGATAACACAGCCCCCAACCTTCTAAGCTTCTTGAAAAAATTCGGAAAAAATAAGGTTAGAAGGTTGGGGATTCTGAGGGTTTTTCATTTCTATTAAGGTTTGAAAACAGAAGAAGGTTTTTTAGGTGCTTATTCAAAATCATCCCATATTTAAAAAGGTTTAATCCTTTTGATGAATAATCTAACAAAAAGAAAAACCTTCTTCAAGATTTCTTTAACCTTAATAGAAATCAATAGATAACACAGCCCCCAACCTTCTAAACTTCTTGAAAAAATTCGGAAAAAATAAGGTTAGAAGGTTGGGGATTCTGAGGGTTTTTCATTTCTATTAAGGTTTGAAAACAGAAGAAGGTTTTTTAGGTGCTTATTCAAAATCATCCCATATTTAAAAAGGTTTAATCCTTTTGATGAATAATCTAACAAAAAGAAAAACCTTCTTCAAGATTTCTTTAACCTTAATAGAAATCAATAGATAACACAGCCCCCAACCTTCTAAACTTCTTGAAAAAATTCGGAAAAAATAAGGTTAGAAGGCTAGGGGTTCTGAGGGTTTTTCATTTCTATTAAGGTTTAAAAACAGAAGAAGGTTTTTTAGGTGCTTATTCAAAATCATCTCATATTTAAAAAGGTTTATTACTTTTGAAAAATAATCCAATCCCATGAACAAACTCATCCTCGGCGACAACCTCGAAGTGCTTCGCACCATCGAAAGCGAAAGCATCGATCTTATCTACCTCGACCCTCCCTTTTTCTCCAATCGCAATTACGAAGTGATTTGGGGCGACGAAGGCGAAATACGCAGTTTTAAAGACCGTTGGAGCGGGGGTGTCGACCATTATATTGCATGGCTAAAAGAACGTGTAATAGAAATGCATCGTCTGTTAAAACCCACAGGTTCTATCTTCTTGCATTGCGATTGGCATGCAAATGCTTATATTCGGGTGGAGATATTGGATAAGATATTTGGGATAAATAATTTTAATTCTGAAATTATTTGGGAAAGAACAACAAATTCAGGTAGTAGTAAGGGGATTGCAAAGAAATTTCCAAATGATCATGATACAATTTTCTTTTTTGTAAAAGACTTAAAACATTTCAAGTTTCACACGCAGTATAGAGGATATTCAGAAAATTATATAAAGCATTATTATATTTATGATGATAACGATGGCAAAGGCCGTTATCAAGTTCAAGCTTTAAAAACAGTTTCTGAACAACGCCTCCAAGAATTAAAATTAGAAGGACGACTTGTTCCTGGAAAAGGGAAAATTCAAAGATTTAAAGATTATTTAAATGATAAAAAAGGTGTCCCAATAAATGATATTTGGATTGACATTGAGCCGGTAAATCCAATTGGTAAAGAACGTATTGGTTATCCAACACAAAAACCCGAATCACTTTTAGAAAGAATTATTCTTTCCGTAACTAATGAGAATGATGTTGTTTTAGATCCCTTTGTTGGAGGTGGAACCACGCTTGCAGTTGCTGATAAACTGCAAAGACAATGGATAGGCATTGACCAATCGGTGCAGGCAATTAAGGTTTCGGAGATGCGCTTGCAAAATCAATGCAATTTGTTTTCGCTGCCTTTTGTGGTGCAATTGCATAAATATGATTATGATACTTTGCGCTATAAAGATGCTTTTGAATTTGAGAATTGGATCATCACCCAATTTGGAGGTCAGCCTCAAAATAAAAAAGGAGGCGATAAGGGCATTGATGGGAAAAGCAATGAGAATGCGCCCATACAAGTGAAGCGTTCGGATGATATTGGTGTGAATGTGATTAAGAACTTCTTTGTTTCGAGTATGCAATATGATAAATCGCTGTTCGAGAAGAACAAAGCCGAAGAAAAACCGGTGGGCTATATTATTGCTTTTTCATTTGGCAAAGGAGCTATACAAGAAGCTGCCCGACTGAAGAATCATGAGAATGTAGTTATTAAATTGGTAACGGTGGGCGATATCGTGCCCATTGCCAAGAATCGTACTTTAAAGGTAACATTTAACGACAAAGGAGCCGATAAAAAGAATTTGAGAGAAATAGAATTCATTGCCACAGCCGAAAGTCAGAGCGGCATAGAGTTTTTTGCCTGGGATTTCGATTATAAACTCGACAAAGGTTTTAATGCCGAAGTGCTGTTGGACAAAGAAGGACGGCAGAGTTTTAAATTTAAAGCAGGTTCGCATTCCATAGCCGTGAAGGTGATAGACAATGAGGGATTGGAGAATATTGAGGTGATTCGATTGAAGGTGAATGGGGCTGTGGAGGTTAATTGAGAAGGGAAATGACTATTTTATAATGCTGTGATATTATTGGTGGGAATTTTACTCCCCATTCCTAAACACCAATACATCATCAAACATATCGAGGGTGATTTCGCTGTCTTTTTGGATTTTGCCTGATAATATCATCTTCGATAATTCATTTAAGACCTTTTGCTGTATGACTCTTTTCAGGGGTCGGGCACCATATTGAGGGTCGTAACCCAAATCGGCGATTGAATCAATTGCATACTCGGTAAATTTCAGATGAATGTTGTTCTGCAATAAGGTTTCCTTCACGGCTTCCAATTGCAGCACGACAATTTGTCTGATTTCTTTCTTTGTAAGTGGCTTAAACATGATGATTTCGTCGATACGATTCAAAAATTCTGGACGAATGTTTTGTTTCAACAAATTCAACACTTCAATTTTAGTGGTTTGATAAATGCTATCCCTGTTCTTTTCATTCATATCGGCAAAATTATCCTGAATGAGATGCGAACCCATATTGGAAGTCATGATGATAATGGTGTTTCTGAAATCGGCAATCCTGCCTTTATTGTCAGTCAACCTACCTTCATCCAATACCTGTAGCAAAATATTAAACACATCGGCATGAGCTTTTTCTATTTCATCCAGGAGAACAACAGAATAGGGTTTTCTTCTCACTTTTTCAGTCAATTGCCCACCTTCATCGTAACCTACATAGCCGGGAGGCGCACCAATCAATCTCGAAATAGAATGTCTTTCCTGATACTCTGACATATCAATGCGCACCATCGAATTCTCGTCATTAAACAGAAAACCAGCCAGGGCTTTCGCCAATTCTGTTTTACCTACACCGGTAGTTCCCAAAAAGATGAAGGAACCAATCGGACGTTTTGTATCTTGCAAACCTGCACGACTCCGACGAATAGCATTTGCCACTGCATCAATAGCATCATCCTGTCCAATCACACGTAAATGAATCTCATCCTCTAAAAACAACAACTTTTCCCGTTCCGATTGCATCATTCTACTCACCGGAATTCCTGTCCATTTCGAAACAATTTCGGCAATATCATTGGCATCAATTTCTTCATTAATCATAGGGTGTTCCCCCTGAATCAGATTGAGTTGCTCCTTAAAATCAGCTACCTTTTGTTCGGCTTCCTTTATTTTACCATAACGAAGTTCGGCAACTTTTCCATAATCCCCTCCCCTCTCTGCTTGCTCTGCTTCGAGTTTATAGCTCTCAATTTCTTTTTTCAGTTGCTGAATTTTTTCAACAAATTCCTTTTCGTTCTGCCACTTTGCTTTTAAACCGTTTCGCTTATCGCTTTCATTGGCTATCCGTTCATTCAGTTCATCTAACTTTTGCTTGTCATTTTCTCTCTTAATGGCTTCTCTTTCAATTTCAAGTTGAATAATATTTCTTTCGAGTTCATCTAATTCTTCCGGCACTGAATTGATTTCCAAACGGAGTTTTGAAGCAGCTTCATCAATTAAATCGATGGCTTTATCGGGTAAGAAACGTTCGCTGATATAGCGCTGCGATAAATCAACCGCAGCCACTATGGCTTCATCTTTAATACGCACCTGATGATGTGTTTCATATTTTTCTTTCAACCCACGTAAAATTGAAATGGCATCCATACGATCGGGCTCATCCACCATCACGATTTGAAACCTACGTTCGAGTGCTTTATCCTTCTCAAAATATTTCTGATACTCATTTAAAGTAGTAGCTCCAATGGCACGAAGTTCACCACGGGCAAGGGCAGGTTTCAGAATATTAGCGGCATCCATTGCCCCTTCACTTGCACCGGCTCCAACAAGGGTATGAATTTCGTCGATAAACAATATCACTTCCCCTTCAGATGAAATCACCTCATTGATAACACTCTTTAAGCGTTCTTCGAATTCTCCTTTATATTTTGCACCGGCAATCAATGCGCCCATATCGAGCGAAAATATTTGTTTCGACTTTAAGTTTTCAGGCACGTCTCCATTAATAATCCTGTGGGCAAGCCCTTCGGCAATGGCGGTTTTGCCTGTTCCGGGCTCCCCTATTAATATAGGGTTGTTTTTCGTTCTCCTTGATAAAATCTGCAGTATTCTCCTAATTTCATCCACTCTGCCAATTACAGGATCGAGTTTCCCTTGTCGGGCAAGTTCGTTTAGGTTGCGGGCATATTTGTTCAACGAATTATAAGTTTCCTCTGCATTCTGACTTTGAATCGGATTCCCTTTTCTGAGTTCTTTAATGGCCAATTTCAACTCTTTTTCATTCACTCCACTGTCTTTAAGTAATTGCGAAGTGGTATCTCCGGCTGCATATAAAGCTAATAACAAGTGTTCTATTGAAATAAACTCATCTCCGAACTCTTTTAACAGGGAATTCGCTTTTTGTATGGTCTGATTAGTTTTTGGAGAGAAATATAATTCCCCTCCAGTAACTTTTGGAAAAGATTCGAGTATTTTATCAAGAGCAAGTTTTAAAATGGGAAGGTTTACATTCAATTTCTTCAACAGAAAAGGAGCCACATTTTCATCCACCATGAAGATGCCTTTTAATACATGAGCATTTTCGATAGCCTGATGTTGCATTCCTGAAGCTATCTCTTGTGACTTAAGAAGGGCTTCCTGCGATTTGATGGTAAAATTATTAAAGTTCATAATTGTTTTTTTTAGAACCCCTATCAAAGCTCAAGCCAATGATGATTTGAGGAGAATTACCTGACAAAATGGCATAAAATATCACCTTTTTTAATCATATTTGAATCAAAAGAGACCCTTCGGAAATTCTGTTGATGATAGCAACGTCTGAACAGTAAAACCATCATTAGTATGATCATAACAATGGGTAGTATTCGATTTTTTCTTTTGATAGTTTTCTTTGGCATGTGGAACAAGAGATGCTTTTAATGAAGCTATAAAATTATATATTTTCAGGTTACAAAATAAATATTATCTTTGTATGAAGAAAAAAAACAATAAGAAAACATACTTTGGCAATAATCTCAATGTTTTATTGAATAATAATTTCCATGTATTATTTAGATAATAAAAAGCACAATCTGCCTCATATTCATGTGAAATATCAAGATGAAGAAGCAGTGGTTTCAATAATTGATGGACAATTGTTGGAAGGCTCACTTAAGATAAATAAGATGAAACTTGTTCAAGCTTGGATTGAAATCCATAATGATGAGTTAATTGCAGATTGGGAATTGGCTATACAAGGTGAAACAATTTTTAAAATAGACCCATTAAAATAGATTATGAATCCAAGAGTTGTAAACGTAATCCCCTGTCAGGGTTATACCCTGTCCCTCACATTTAGTAATGGCGAAGTTAAACGTTTTGATTTAAACCCATATTTGGAAATTGGCAATTTCAAAGAATTACGGGATATGAGTGTGTTTAATTCTGTGAAACCATTCCTTGGAAGCATACAGTGGTCGAATGGTTTAGATTTATGTCCCGATACACTTTATTTAGAAAGCAAATAATTATTTTTCCTTACATTTTATCCCTATTACGAGTCATTCGTCGATAAAATTACCCAACTCGTATAATATATTTCCCCACCTATCAATTAATATTTAGTTTTGTTACTCAAAAGAAATGGCTGCACCATAAATAATTTGCAGCCAATGTTCCTTTTATCATTAATTTTACAACCTATTAATTCAGTTAAACAAATGAAAAAAACACTTATTCTAATTTTCACACTCATCGGTTTCGCGAGCCTGATAAATGCTCAGACTGAAAGCCAATTATTCCGATTTCCTACCATAAATGGGAACCGCGTTGTGTTCACATACGCCGGCGATTTATACACCGTTAGCAAAGCGGGTGGCGTTGCCCGCAAACTCACCAATGACGTTGGTTATGAAATGTTCTCACGTTTCTCTCCCGACGGTAAAAACCTCGCCTTCACTGCACAATACGACGGCAACACCGAAGTATATATGATGCCTGCCGAAGGCGGTGTACCCAAACGCTTAACCTATACCGCAACCCTGCACCGCGATGACATTTCCGACCGTATGGGTCCAAATAACATTGTGATGACCTGGCGCGACAATCAGTCAATCGTTTATCGTTCTCGTAAAAAATCCTTCAACGACTTCAAGGGGCAGCTATTTGTGGCTTCCGTAAATGGTGGGTTATCCGAAGAACTTCCTTTCCCCGTTGGTGGGTTCTGCAGCTATTCGCCTGATAAAAAGCAAATAGCTTATAACCGTGTTTTCCGTGAATTCCGGACATGGAAATACTATAAAGGAGGGATGGCTGATGATATTTGGATATATGATTTCGCCACTAAGAAAACTGTCAACATCACCAACAACCTTTCTCAGGACATTCAACCCATGTGGAAAGATGATGTGATTTATTTCCTTTCCGACCGCGATCGCACCATGAATTTATTTTCATACAACACCAAAACCAAGGAAACAAAGAAGCTTACCCAGTTTACCGATTACGATATCAAATTCCCTTCTTTAGGTGATAATTGCATCGCTTTCGAAAAAGGGGGTTATCTATATTATTACGACATTGCTTCTTCCAAAGTTGAAAAAATCAGCATCACCATTGCAGATGATATGTTAAGTGGTAGAAACGAATTGAAAGATGCTTCCAAAAACATCAACAGTTCTTCGGTTTCTCCCGATGGGAAAAGAGTGGTATTTGGTGCCAGGGGCGATTTATGGAGTGTCCCTGCTAAGTCGGGTATCACAAAAAACCTTACCCAAAGCAGTGGTGTGCACGACCGTAATGCCGAATGGTCGCCCAATGGAAAATATATTGCCTACATTTCTGATCAATCTGGAGAAGATGAAATTTATATCATCGCTCAGGATGGTTCGGGCAAGCCCATTCAGCTTACACAGAACAGCGACACCTATAAGTTTTGGTTAACCTGGTCACCCGACAGCAAAAAGATTATGTGGAACGATAAAAAGCTCCGTTTGCAATATATCGACATCGATTCGAAAAAAATTACCCAGGTCGACTATTGCCCCGATTGGGAATTTTCAGAGTTCACCTGGTCTCCTGATAGCAAATGGATTGCCTATGTTCGTCCTGAAAAGGCTGCCGAATCTAAAATTTATCTGTATGATTTGGCTTCCCAACAAAAAAATCCTGTTACCGATTCATGGTACGAGGCTTCCAACCCAAGTTTCAGCAGCGATGGCAAATACCTCCTCTTTGTTTCTAACCGCGATTTTAATCCAACATACAGTTGGACTGAGTGGAACCATGCCTATACAGACATGAGCAAAGTGTATATGATTACCCTTGCCAAAGCCACTCCCTCGCCATTTGCCCCCGAAAATGATGTGGTGAAAGAAACCAATGCTGAGGATAATACAACTAAAAAGGATGACAAAAAAGGGGAAAAGAAAGATGAGAAAAAAGCCGAAACACCTAAAACAGTTGATGTAAAGGTTGATTTGGAGGGTATCAAAGACCGCACCATTGCCTTGCCCATCGATGCCGGTTCTTATTGGAATGTAAACGCTGTTGGCGACAATATTTATTTTAACAAACGTAAAACCGGAGACGATGGTACTTCTCTAATGATGTTCGATTTGAAGGGCAAAAAGGAAAGTGAGATTGGGAATGATGTCAATTATGACATCACTGCCGACAAGCAAAAGATGCTTATCAGCACCAAAGGAAATTATGCAGTGATTGATCTTCCCAAGTCTAAAATTGATGCAAAAGACTATCTGAACCTCTCCAACATGAAAGTTTGGGTGAATTTGAAAGAAGAATGGGCACAGATTTTCAATGAAGCCTGGCGTCAGATGCGCGACTTTTTCTATGCGCCCAACATGCACGGAGTGGATTGGAAAGCCATGCACGACAAATATGCCCCTCTCTTGCCTTATGTGAACCAAAGGGCTGATCTCACCTATATTATTGGTGAAATGATTGGAGAACTAAACGTGGGCCATGCCTATGTGGGCGGTGGCGATAAACCCAATCCTGCACGAATCAAGACGGGTTTGTTGG
>JBAWXL010000191.1:0-9097 GCA_037144095.1 Bacteroidota bacterium | reverse complement strand
CCATACATATACGGCAGGTTGGCGTTGTTTTCGCCCGGAAATAGTTTGAAGAAAACAATGGCAAGCACAAACATCAACACAGGTCCTATCACCCAATTCTGAATCAATGACAAGCTCAATACTTTTACGTTTCTGAATACATCACCCAATTCCTCATATTTCACTTTTGCCAAAGGCGGATACATCATCAGTATCAATCCTATGGCGATGGGGATATTGGTTGTACTTTCAGGAGAAGACTTCAACGAATCCCAGAATTTTGCAATCCCCGGGAAAAAGTATCCCGAGAAGACCCCTATTGCCATGGCAATAAAAATCCATAGAGTCAAGTATCTATCTAAAAATTTTAAACGTGTTTTCTTCTTTTCCATAATTAAATGTTTTTCTTTATTATTACTTCATTATGAGTCTCAATTCTTTCAACAAACCAAGTTAATTGACTTTGCAAGCCTCTTCGGCTCTTTGCGAAAATCTCTGCGGCTCTCTGCGTTGGAATTATTAAACGCAGAGAACCGCTAAGAACTCGCAAAGAAACGCAAAGATTATTGTACTTGAATTTTGTAAATACGAAGACTCTTAATGACATTCATATCTTATATATTTCCTAATCAAACAATATTTAGCAACAGCCACCATTTGAACCGGAACAATCGCAACTCGGTTCTGTGCCTCTTATTATGCCATTAATAATTCCTGCAGCGCATCCTACACCAGACTTCACACTGATGGCTTCATCCGGGCAATTTCGTGCACAAGCGCCACATTCCATACAAGCATCTTTATGCTGAATAAAAGCTTTCTTGTTTTTCAATATAAATACTTCATGTGGACATACCATGATACACATCATGCATCCACTACACTTTTGCTCATCAAGTTCGAGCGTAACCACATCGGTTAAATAACTAAGTTCTTTCATGTTAATATTATAAATCTTGATACTATCCAGGCAATACATCCTAATGCAGTGCCAATTATTTGTATAGGCAACGAAAGTTTCATCTCTTTCTGCACTCCCGAAAGCGAAGTGAAAGTAGTTGAACCCGTGAAGTTCATTGCCATAAATGAAGAAAGTCCACCCATCATCAGAAAGTAAGAAATGATTTCGATGATGTTTGAACCCAATACGTTTAAGAAGAGAAATAAGGCTGCGAATATCCATCCTATCAATAATCCCTTTAATGAAAATCGTTTAAAGGGAAGATATGGAAGGAGGATAGGAGTTAACACACATCCCGAAAGGTAAGCAGTTGCCAATATCAGTATTGCTCTGCTACCATCATTCCATGCGGCATCAATAGAGTAGCCATGAGGATTTAAACCAGAAAGAATAAAGAATATTGCAGGTATTAATAAAAGATACTTCTTGCCATAGCTTATCTCCACAGGAATAAGCTTCAATCTGTCCATCATCCTGAACTTTACTTTCCTCATTTCGGGAGTGGCTTTGTAATTGGCATTAACAAAATCACTGATGTCCTCTGCTCTGACGGGACCATACATCACCTTAAAGCCTGTCTGGCTTTTTACTTCATGAGCCGAAACTCCCACCGCGCCCAATTGTGGCAGAATGATTTTGCGATGCGTTACCAATTTATCAAGTTGATGTTCGTTAATCCGATAAATAAGTTCTTCAGTACCAAAAGTACCTTTGCCGGCAGCGCACCAAACATTAATGCCTTTGGTGTCGAGCACAAGCAACCAGCAAGAAATGCCTTGCAAGGCTCTTCTTACATGATCGAAGCTGAGTTTGAAGTTGCCTGTAACAAATACTGCCGAGTTTTCGTCAGGATTGCCTATTGCAAATATGCCCGGCACAACAGTATATCTCATCCTCCCAACCGACCATCGTACTTTAATGGTGCTCAGTATATCGGCTTTGGTCCATTGGGTGGAAATTACATTTATTTTCCCTGCAGGAGAAGCAATTTCACCGATAAGGTAATGGGGTTTCATGCAGCATTATATTGTAAACAGAAAATAAAACCCTATCAGAATAAGACTGATTCCACCAACATATTTTATTACTGTGCCAAACTTATTCATCACGGAAGAAACTTTGCCAATGCCTAAACCCAGTCCAATCATGGCTGCTGCCAGAGGCAAACCAAATCCGAAAGCAAAGGTAATGAGCATGAGCATTCCCCAAATCATGCTACCTTTGATAAACGAAGCTGCCAAAACGATGGGAAAGATGGGATTGCAACACATGCTTAATGCCGAGGATAAACCTCCGACCAATAAGCCAAAAAGAATGGCTGAGAAGATACCGCCGCTGTTTTTTTTGTTTTTCAGCGAAATGCCCGGGATTTTAAAAGGGAAGAAATCAATAGTGTATAATCCGAAGACTATTGAAATGATACCCGCGGCAATCTTCCAATAGCTCCCCAATGAAGCATTGATAAGATGACCGGCATAGCCTATTAATCCTCCAATGATGGCCAAAGAAACTACCGTACCAATCAGGAAGAAAATGCTGCTGAATATTACCTGACGTGATTTTGAAGTAGCTCCCACCGTGCCCGTGTAGCCTGCAACCAAACCAATTACGGCAAAATTGCAAGTACAGGAGAGCACGCTAATCATTCCCATTAAGAAAACGGCTATTAAAACGGTAATTCCCGAATTGCCGGAGTTTAATGTTGCATTAATCCAGCTTTCCATTACTTTTTGCTTTTATCGCAACAGGAGGAATTGGGGTCGGAACAACAAGGTTTGGCAGTGCTGTCTTTTACTCCTGCTTTTTCAGTTTTCGCGACTGTGGAACAGCTTTCTGTTTTGCAATTTCCGCAGGTTAGTTTCATTATGATGATTGCAAGGGCAGCAACTATCACTATACTGAAGATTATTTTTGTCCACAGATTGTTCTTTTTGGGAGGCGTGCAGCAATTGCCATCTTCACATCCACAGTTTTCTTTTGTTTTGTTTTCGGTTTCCATATTATTTATTTGATTATTTATTTGAAGATTAATTGATATTATTTTTGTTATTTAAACGCAGAGAGCCGCAAAGAATGCGCAAAGAACCGCAGAGTTACATGTATTAACTTATGTTCTAATATTAAGCCTTGAAATTTATTTTTCATTGTTGATTTGTGATAGAAAATTCTTAAAATGTGTGTATATCTCATCTCTTACCTTGCGGTAGATGATTAGTTTTTCTTCGTCTGTTCCTGTGGCATTGGCAGGGTCTACGAAACCCTGATGCAAACGATGGGTAACTTTTCCTGTGAAAACAGGGCAGATTTCATTTGCACCATCGCAAACCGTTATCACATAATCGAAGGTTTCGTTCAGGAAAAGATCAACTGATTTGGGTTGTTGCTGACTGATATCTATTCCAATTTCAGCCATCACTTTCACAGCATAGGGATTTACTTTTTGTTCGGCTTTGGTGCCGGCTGAAAAGACTTCCAAGTGTATGTCGAGATGCTTTAATATGCCTTCTGCCATCTGACTGCGGCAGGTATTGCCGGTGCAGAGGATAAGGATTCTTTTCTTCATTATTATTCTGTTTTTCAATACATTCATAGGCTTAAGCATACAGGGGCATTGTCCGCTGAGTTCGGCAACGGGATTGCGGTTTACGGGAAAACCATCCCTGTCCCAGTCCATAATGCCTCCTGCCAGATTGGCAACAAGGTTGAAGCCATTTGCAAGTAATTTCTCTACTGCTACCTTGCTTTGCAAACCTGTGGCATCGGAAACAATAAGGGCTTTATCTTTGGGCAACAAGGAGATGTTTTCGTCCAACATGCTTAAGGGACACACAATGTAATTCTCCACAGCGAAAGTGCGCATGTGGGTGAGAAAGTCTTCTCTCACATCGAGTAGAAAAGCACCCTCACCTATGGCTTCAAAGGCTTCGCGTGCCGAAAGATGACGCATTCCATGGCTTTCTATTCCTTTATTCGAAAATATATTATTCATTTTTTATAGTATTAGTCGCAGCACTGCATTTTAGGTGATATTTTGGCAAAGAATTTCTCCAACAACACCTTTGCTTGTTCCCAGTTTTGGGGATGTATGCAATATTTCACTTTTGGGGGTTCGAAGGTGCCTTGTATGAGTTCGGCGTTTTTCAATTCGGTGAGGTGTTGCGATACGGTGGAGTTGGCAATGGGCAGTTCGTTGCAAATATCGCCAAAGAAACAACCATCAATGGATGCCAGGTAATTCAATATGGCGATGCGGGCAGGATGTCCCAATGCCTTGGCATATTTGGCTATCAGTACTTCTTCGTCGGTATAATCTTCTTTTTTTTGGGTTGCCATAAGGATTCATTTAGTAATTCGCAAAATTACGAATGGTTTTGATATAAACAAGAAAAAGAAGAAAATTTATTCGAATTCACAAAATTAAACACTCATGCCAATTCGAAATTGGATTAGTTAAGTCATGGCAAGTTTGTACTTTAAAGCTTTAGTATGCCACAGATTCTCAGAATGTTTTATAAATAGTATGCGTCTTGATTAAAATCATTTGATAATCTTTTTCATTAAGCCTAAGAAAAGAATTCTCTTGATTAGACCCATTTTATTTTGAAGCCATCAGTCAATTCTTTTGCTTAGAAAAATAATAAAAGTAATTTTTTTGCTTTAAATATTTTTAGAAATGAAATATTTTATATTTTTGTCGAGCTTATTATTTGTTGTGGAATAATATGTGTCATAATTAAAAGTTCAAGTGGGGAATCTTTAAACGGATTTCCCATTTGTTTTTTATTCACAGTGCAACAGAAATCCCCTGAAACTTTTAAATTCATTTGGGTTTTCTTTTTTTCACGAATTATATCTTAAGAATAAAAATTCTTCTCTTTTTTCAATAATTTTAATCGGGAATCGAAATTATCTGTATTTTTGTACTGCCATAATTAAATTTTATTGTGATTATTCAAGTGGGGAATCTTTAAACGGATTTCCCATTTGTTTTTATACGCAGTGAAACGGAAATCTATTGAAAGCTGCTATTCATTAGGCTTTCATTTTTACAACCTTTACATTTCTAAGAATTAAAAATTCTTTTCTTTTTTCAATAATTTTAATCAGGAATCAAAATTATTTTTACTTTTGTCTTGCCATAATAAATTTACTGGGTTTAATCAAGTGGGGAATCTTTAAACTGATTTCCCATTTGTTTTTTAGGCTGACAATCCATTGAAACCATTAAATTTCTTTGGTTTTCTTTTTTATCATGAATTACTTTTCAAAGAATAAAAATGCTTTTTTTGCTTTTTTTCAAGAGAATTGTTGCAGGTATCGAAAATATATATAATTTTGTGCATCCATAATAAAAATTAATGGTTTTTTATTCAAGTGGGGAATCCTTAAACAGATTTCCCATTTGTTTTTTAGTACATTAATAAATATAATTGTTGAACAATTGGAAGTCTAAATTGCTCTTATAGCAAAATATCTTTAAGCTCACTTCTCTCCTATTCAATTCTTTAGTATAATTAATTCAACTTAGATTTAAGATTCAAGATTTCCCAAAATCTTACATCCTAAATCACAAATCTCCCCTTAATTCTTGATGATTTTTTGGCTGTATTTCGAATTTCCGCTGATAATTTCTACTAAATACATTCCTTTTGGGTAGGTGCTGATGTTAATTTCAAGCTTATTTTCAAGCGTGTTTTTCTGCCAAACTAAACTCCCTATCGAATTATAAATATGTATTTGATGCTCGATTGCTGGGATATGCTTTGGCATTTCGATGTTGAGGATTTTATCTGTTGGATTTGGATATATTGTTAGCTTTTCACTTGCAACAGGCTTATTTTCAATCCCTGTATAAATTCCGTTGAAATACTCAACATCCTTAACCACATTGTTTTTATCGGCGTGAACCGTGCAAACCGGATAACCGATTCCGGGAGCCAGATAGGTGTATGTGTTGGCTGAATCTCTGAGATATTCGGTGGAATAATAAGTTGTTCCCATAAATCGTCCGAAAACACTGTCGATTTCGGTAATAAATTCATGCTCACGCAATACATTTGGATAGGTGCCATGGGGTGTGGTCAAAGAACCACAAGCATCGGCAATGATTTGTTTTTTGATGGTGCGCACGTAAAAGGTATCCACATTAGTTGAAACCTGATTCATGGGCAATTCCCAGCGACCAAAAGCCGTAAACATACTTCCATAAGTGGCAGGTGCTCCTATAACGAGTTCGGGAGGGGTGTTTTGCACATTTGTTCCTGAAAATGAACCCGATTCGGGTCTGAATCCCATCACCCAAAAACCGGTGGTATCGCTTTTCCAGAAGCAATAGCCATTGCCCGGACCTACGGGAGCACCTCCAAACAAACTACCATATAGATTTCCCGGACCATAGGTTTCTATGTTCGAATTGGGGAAAGTGGAAGCATAAGGGGTGCTTGAAGTGAGATGATATTCAGCATATTTTGGATAGGTAATCGAAAGATTTGAATAATTCCAAACCTGCCCGGGAGCGGCTGTGCCCAAAGAGACATTGGTGAGGGTGTCAACTGCCAGCATAACCGAAAGCCCATCGTGAGGAAGATCAGCCCCGGTGATGGTTATGCCACAACCGAAATTGGTAGTGAAACAATTAGAAGTATCTACACATCCATTTTTACTTACAATAACGGCATAATTTCCGGGATTTACAGCGGTGAAACTTTGGTAAGTTTGCCCTGTAAGGGGCACAAAACCATTACAATCTATCCATTGATAAGTAGCACCAGTAGCATTTGCAAGGAGTGTTGAAGCATTTTGTGTAACCGTAACATCCACCACATTCACTGTAACATACAAGGTTTGCGCAACTGAAGAACCGAAGCTATTGTTGGCAGTAACCGTAATAGTTCCACTTGTAGTAGCCACTGCATTTATACTATTGGTGGTACTTGTGCCGCTCCATCCCGAAGGCAATGTCCAGGTATAGCTTGTTGCTCCACTCACAGTGTCAACACTGTATGTATTTGTAGTTCCAAAACATACGGTGGTGTTGCCAATGATTTGTGCAGGTATTGGGGGTGGTCCACCGATATAAACTGGATAACATTCGGAAGTATCAGCGCATCCGTTTTGAGTCACAATCACCGCATAGCTTCCCGAAGCACTTGCGGTGTAACTCTGAGCACTTTGCCCTGCAATTATGCTGTAGCCATTGCAATTCAACCATTGATAACCTGCCCCACTGGCAGTAGCTGTTAGTGTTGTCCCCACCTGAGTAAGGGCAGTATTTACTGTATTAACTGTAACATTTAACGTACGAGGAGTTGAGGAGCCAAAAGAATTATTTGCTGTAACCGATATTGTTCCGCTCGAAACTGCTGTAGTTGTAATGCTATTAGTGGTGCTTGTACCTGTCCAACCTGAGGGCAATGTCCAGTTGTAGGATGTTGCACCATTAACTGCTGTCACACTATAAGTTATGCTGCTACCATAGCATAGGGTTGCATTGCCGGTGATAGCTCCGGGAGTGGCCGGGACACTGCCTCCGGGTCCATTCACCTTGCGGATAACATTGTTTTCGTCGGTGATATAAATATTTCCCAAAGCATCCACTCCAACGCCTTCCGGGCCGTTCAATGCAGCGGAAGTCGCCGGACCATTATCGCCACTATAACCAAATGTTCCGTTTCCGGCAACTGTGGTGATGATGCCTGTGGCTACAGTCACCTTGCGAATGCGGCTGTTTCCGTCATCTGCAATATAAAAATTGCCGGCAGCATCAAAAGCTATTCCTAAAGATGGGTCGTTCAACTGAGCCGAAGTTGCCAAACCATTATCGCCGCTAAAGCCTGCAGTTCCGTTTCCGGCAATGGTGGTGATAATGCCTGTCGATTTTGTTACCTTACGGATCACATTATTATATTGATCAGAAATATACATATTTCCGGCCGAGTCCAGCGTAATGCCATCCGGTCCATTCAAACTTGCGGCAGTTGCCAAGCCGTTATTTCCAGTATAACCGGCGGTTCCGTTGCCAGCTACTGTGCTGATGATGCCGGTGGAGGCAGTCACTTTGCGTATGACATTGTTGCCACGGTCAGCTATATAAATATTTCCGGCTTTATCAACAGCCACACCCCATGGGTCATTGAGCTGAGCATCCGTTGCCTGACCTCCATCTCCACAAAAGGGCCAGGGCATTTGAAAAATGGTGCCATCTCCGGCAACGGTGGTGATAATTCCTGTTGAAACCGTAACTTTACGAATGACATTATTCAGATTATCTGCTATATAAATATTTCCGGCAGTATCTAAAGCCACCCCAAAAGGATAAGCCATATAAGCCGAAGTGGCTAATCCGCCATCGCCTCCATAATACCAGTTTGTACCATTATATGTATAATAGGTACCAGCAATTTTGTTAATAATTCCGCTTGAAGTGGTGATTTTGCGAATGGCATTGTTGCCATTGTCAGCAAAAATAATATTGCCTGCCGCATCAAATACGATCCCGAAGGTGATGCCCAATTTGGCAGCCGTTGCCGGACCTCCATCGCCTGTATGTCCCTCAACACCGGTTCCTGCTATGGTGCTGATATATCCTACTTGTGCATTAACTATGAAGCTTAAGAAGCAAAAAACGACGATAAGTAATTTTGTTTTCATGTGATAATATGATTTATTTTAGGTTGCTAAATTAATAGTTTTTACGATACTACAACTGTTTTCTAAAAATATTTTAGTTCGAATAAATCAAACATAATCAATTTAGATAATATAAAAATTTATAAGATTCGAAACTCAAATTTGAAATCACAAATTCAAAGATTGAATCCATGCTAAGACAGTTTTTTATTAGAACTAATTAAAAAAGCATTTCAATTTATTATTATGATTATTAAAGCTTTACAATTTATAAATCTTCGAATCTGTGGCTATTTTGGAATAATCTTGTTTTCCCGAGTGAGATCAATTTGTATTGTTTTAAAAATATTTTGAAGCCTGACGTTATTTAGAAAATTTTTAAGCATTGCTCTTACATAATTAAATCCGGATAATAAGCCAAATTTATCCTCAAAGTATTTATCTTCAAAACGAAACAATATTTCAGTGATGGCGATGGATATTAAGGCTATGATAATCCCCAGAAATATATCTACAGAAAAATGTTCA
>JBAWXL010000190.1:0-9157 GCA_037144095.1 Bacteroidota bacterium | reverse complement strand
GAAGTAGCAACTATTGTCCGGGAGGCACTCCTGTCATTTTAGGAACAGACTATTCTTTTGTGGGAGTTAATTATCAATTGTTGAAAGATGGGGTAAATTATGGAATAGCAATTGTCGGTACAGGAAATGCATTATCATGGAATGTGACCGAAGCAGGAACTTATACTTGCATCACTTCAAATTCAGTAATTCTCAACGGAAGTGCTGTGGTAACTACATCATATACATCTCCTCCTACAGGAGATTCTGTACAATTATTATGCGGTAATGCATCAATTGCAAATTTGGTTTCAAATGGAATGGGAGTAAAATGGTACGATGAGGCAACTGGTGGGAACTTGCTTTTATCCTCTTACTCATTGATAAATGGAACTACTTATTATGCCAGCCAGACAATAAATGGATGTGAAAGCCAAGTAAGATTAGGAATAAAAGCTAATATTAATATTACTCCACCTCCGAATGGAATTTCAACACAATCATTTTGTGGTGAAGCAACTTTAGCTAATTTAGTTTTAACAGGTAATGAAATTAAGTGGTATGATGCAGCCATTGGCGGCAATTTACTTTCATTAAATCACTTATTAATTAATGGAAGCACCTATTATGCAAGTCAAACTATTGGTGGTTGTGAAAGTTCAAATAGATTATCAGTTAGTGTTACAACAACAGCAGCTCCATCTGGAAATACTACACAATCTTTTTGCAAAATTTCTACTATAGGTGATTTAACGGTAAATGGATCATTAATCAAATGGTACGACTCAGCTGTTGGGGGTAATCTTTTGTTTTCTTTTGATACTTTAATGACCGAAAATACTTACTACGCTAGTCAAACTATTGGTGGATGTGAGAGTCAAGATAGATTAGGGGTTACAATTGGAATGTATTATATTTCTGCTCCAACGGGAGACACACTACAAACGTATTGTAATAATGCTTTGATAACAAATTTAATTGCATTTGGAAATAATATTAAATGGTATGATGCAGCAAATGGAGGTAATTTATTAGCTTTAACTGATACGTTAGTAAATGGGTTTATCTATAATGCAAGTCAAACCCAAGATGGATGTGTAAGCCAAAATAGGTTAGTTGTTAAAGTAATCATCAATCAAGTTAATGCTCCATCAGGAAATAGTTTACAATCATATTGTGAAGTCGCGACTTTGAGTAATTTAGTTGTAACAGGAAATGAAATTAAATGGTATGATGCAAGCACAAGTGGTAATTTGCTACCATTAACAACAACATTAGCAAATGGATATACTTATTTTGCCAGCCAAACTATTGGAGGATGTGAGAGTCAAAGTAGATTAGGAGTATTATATGAAAAAATCAATATTTATACTCCTATCGGTGATACAATACAAATATTTTGCAATAATGCTACTATTTCGGATATAACTGCAATAGGCAATGGTATAAGGTGGTACGATTCATCAATTGGTGGTAATTTGTTGCTTCCAACAGACACCTTAATATACGGACATACGTATTATGCAAGTCAAACTATTGGAGGATGTGAGAGTCAGAATAGATTAGGCGTAAATGTAAATATTGCCATAATTCAAGAACCTTATGTTGATATAGCCCCAATTTACTGCTATGGTGCGATAGTAGCTGATTTAATTGCTTCCGGAACTGATATAAGATGGTATGATGCTGAAACAGGAGGAAATTTATTATCACCGACAGAACTCTTGGTAAATATGAAACCCTACTATGCAAGCCAGACCATTGAAGGGTGTGAAAGCCATCGAGGAAGGCAAGTTACACCTTTAATAGTTGACTTCCCACCTTCACCTCCGATTCCAAATATTCAAACATTTTGCAATGAAGCTACTATAGTTGATTTAGATCCTAATAATAATGGGATAAAATGGTATAACTCGGCAATTGGTGGGGACTTATTATCATCAAGTTATTCCTTAGCCAATGGAAATACATACTATGCAAGTCAAACTGAAATGGGATGTGAAAGTCATACCCGAAGTGGGGTTTTTGTTACAATTTTAAACATTCCTCCACCTATTGGTGATACGATTCAATCTTTTTGTTTTGGAGCCACTGTTGCTGATTTAATTCCAAATGATTTTGATGTAAAATGGTATGATTCATTTACTGGCGGGAACTTACTACCTTCAAATTACGAATTAGTAAATGGAAATTCTTATTACGCAAGTGAGACAATTGATTTCTGTGAGAGCCAAAGTAGATTAAATGTTAAAGTTAATCTTAACAAGACAGCACCTCCAATCGGCGACACTGTACAAAAATTTTGCAATAATGCTTTTCTTACTGAATTAGTTGCTATTGGAAATGAAATCAAATGGTATGATTCAGCAATTGGGGGTAATTCATTAGCCGTAACAGAACCATTAACTGATGGAAATATGTATTTTGCTAGTCAAACTATAAATGGTTGTGAAAGTCAAGACAGATTAGGTATTTATATAAACATAGCCAATGTGGCAGCTCCATACGTAGATATAGCCCCTATATACTGCTATGGTGCAATCATAGCTGATTTAATTGCTGCCGGAACTGATATTAAATGGTATGATGCTGAAATAGAAGGTAATTTATTATCACCGACAGAACCATTAGTCTATATGAAACCCTACTATGCAAGCCAAACCATTGAAGGGTGTGAAGGCCAAAGAGGTAGGCAAGTTACACCTTTAATAATTGATTTACCTCCTCCTCCCCTCCCTAATTATCAATCATTTTGCAATGATGCAACTATAGCTGATTTATTTCCATACAGCAATGTAATAAGATGGTATGATTCGGCTATTGGTGGTAATTTATTGTTATCTAATTATACTTTAAGTAATGGAAATATATATTATGCCAGTCAAACTGACATCGGATGTGAAAGCCATATGAGAAGCGGGGTTTTTGTTAATATTATAAATACTCCAGCACCAATTGGGGATACAATTCAATCGTTATGTTTTGGTAATAATGTGAGTAATATTGTTGCAATTGGAAATGAAATTAAATGGTATGATTCGCCAATAGGGGGTAATTTGTTAAATTCTTCCGAAACGATAAATAATGGAAACACCTATTATGCAAGCCAAACTATTGGGGGTTGCGAAAGTCATAGTAGGTTATCTGTTACTTCAAATATTACTATGAGTATTTTAACAGGAACTGCAACAGGCATTTCATCAAATTTTGCTACTTGCAATGGTAACATTGTATCTGACTGTGGTTTTCCCATTATTGAAAGAGGGATATGTTATGGGATTTATGATAATCCAGATATTTCATTTTCGAAAATTTCAGTAAGCGGGACAATTGGAATATACTCAGCCAATTTGATAAATTTGAATTCAGGAACTGTTTATCATTATAGAGCTTATTCTACGAATGCATTCGGTACAACATATGGAGAAGATGCTACTTTTACAACAGCAACCGAAACTCTATTGGCAAGTGAATTAACTAGTTTTGGCAATGTTTGTGTAAACACTAATTCAGTGACAAACAGTTTTACTTTAACAGGCTATTTCTTATCATTGGATGATATTTCCATTGATGCTCCAAATGGGTTTACACTTTCGACAAGTTCAAATGGCATATTTACAAGTACACTGACTCTGCCGCAATCGGGTGGCTCATTTTTACAAATTTTATATGTTAAATTCACACCCACTTTACCTCAATCATATTATGGAAACATTATCATTAATGGTGGGGGTGCTTCTCCAATATATGTTATTGCCAATGGGATTGGGATTTATTTATTGCCATCAATAGCATCTCCAATAAGTACAAATTTAACAATAAATAGTGCAATTTTAGGAAGTAATATAACTTCTATAGGTTGTTCAGATATTATTGAAAGAGGAGTTTATTACAGTACTATAAATGCGTTTGCTGATGGAACAGGGATTAAAGTTTCGGAATCGCCCGGTCCTTATTCAATAGGTGCTTTTACTGAAGGAATTTCTGGTCTTTCTCCTTCCACAAATTATTATTATAAAGCTTTTGCAACTAATAGTGTCGGAACTATTTATTCACCTCAAAGGATTTTTAGAACATTGACAATAAACTTATCCTCATCAACATTAAGTAATTTCGGTTCAGTTTGCTTAAATACTACTGTAGGTCCAAATTCTTTTATCATTACCGGAACAAATTTGACAAATGCAAATATTAATGTAGGAGCACTGAACGGATATACATTTTCAACCTCAGCAAATGGTAATTATTACAATTCACTTTCATTAGTACAACCAGGAGGAAGTTTTTCTCAAACTATTTATGTTAAATTCTCACCTACTGCTGTTCAGTCATATATTGGAAATATTTCTATTAGTGGTGGTGGAGCAACTACTTATAATTGTGTTGCAAGTGGAAATGGGGTTAATTCATCACCACCTACAATTACATCACCAACAAGTTCTGATTTAACATCAATAAGTGCAATATTAGGGGGTAATATAACTGCAATTGGATGTTCTGATATTATTGAAAGAGGAATATATTTTAGTAATACAAATGGCTTCGCCAATGGAACTGGAATAAAAGTTTCAGATACTTCTGGTATTTATTCTACAGGAGCATTCACTGTTGGGGTTACTGGATTATCTCCTTCAACGCATTATTATTTTAAGGCTTTTGCGACCAATAGTAATGGTACGGCTTTTTCCCCACAAGGAAGCTTTAATACGAGTTCCCCACATTTATCGTCAACTGGAGGTGGAAATTTTGTTTCTGTGTGTATTAATACAATTGGTGTTGATTCATTTAATATAATTGGCACTAATTTAACAACATCCAATCTTACGGTTGGTGCATTTAACGGATATGCATATTCAACTTCATTGAATGGGATTTATACCAGTTCTCTTACATTAATACAATCTGGGGGCACATTTAATCAAACAATTTACATAAAATTTTCTCCGGTTACAGTTCAATCATATAGTGGAAATATAACTATTAGTGGCGGGGGTGCAACTTCAATAAATAAAATTGTTTTGAGTAATGGTGTTTTTTCGGCTCCATCCATTTCGGCGCCCAGTAAGTCCACAATTACTACAAATAGTGCTTTGTTAGGTGGTACTATTACTGCCACTGGCTGCTCAGATGTTATTGAAAGAGGAGTATATTACAGCACTATAAGTGGATTTGCTAACGGAACAGGAAATAAAGTTTCGGAAACTACGGGACCCTTTTCGACAGGAGTATACACAATTGAGGTTACTGGGCTTTCACCTTCCACAGTATACTATTTTAAAGCCTTTGCGACAAATAGTGGCGGCACAGTTTTTTCTACTCAAGGAACTTTTTCTACAACTTGTATGCCAATTTCAAACTTTCCATGGACTGAAAATTTTGATGCTATGAGTAGTATTGGCACATCAGTTATTCCAAATTGCTGGAAGATAGAATCAAGTAGTGGAACTCCCTGGTCATCCATTAAAGCTTCAGGAAATTCTTATAATGATCCTTCTTCTTTTCCAAATTATATTACATGCTTCTATTCTCCAATTTATTCGGATAAATATTTAATAACACCAGGGTTTAGCCTGACATCAGGGAAATCATATAATTTCAACTTTAAATTTGCTGGGGATGGATATACTGGATGGGATGCAGATGTTAGATATAATACTTTAGCAACTGGGACAAGCTCTATTATGCTTGGATCAGCATTTTTAAACAATAATACAACGACCTCTTCTATCTATAATTCTGTTTCAAATACTTTTACTCCCCCCATAAACGAAACTTATTTTTTTATTATTCATGTAAAAAATAGCTCAACCCCATATTATCTTGGATTTGATGATTTCAGTTTATCTGAATTACCTCCACCTCCTATTATCACTAATCTTTCATCCAATTTTGGTTGCCCTGGTACATCCCTTACTATTAAAGGAATAAATTTATCAGGAACTAGTGCAGCAAATATTACTGTCGGGGGCAGTGAAGTAAGTTCAATTATTTTAAATACAGATACTGAATTAGTTGTTATTCTTGGATTAGCAACTACTGGTAATGTATCAGTAACGACACCTTTCGGAACTGCTATTAGCCAAGAAATATTTACTTTTAATTCATTACCAGAAAAACCTTCAACTCCTTTAGGTTCATCTCAAGTTTGTCAAAGTACTACAACAACAGTTTTCACTGATGGATCCTTAAATTCAACAAGCTATCATTGGAATGTTATTCCACAAAATGCTGGTGTAATAGTTGGGACAGAAGGGACAGCAAATGTTGAGTGGAACCAGAATTTTTTTGGAATTGCGCATATTGTGGTTAATGGTGAAAATGCTTGTGGATATGGCCCATTATCAGACTCCTTAACTATACATGTAGAACAGTTTCCTCTTAAACCTGAAATTCCTTCAGGCCAATCATTTTTTTGTAAAGATACTTTTCCAACGCTTTATAATACTGCTGGCAGTTCTGGTGCAACCTTTTATCATTGGTTCTTTTCACCAACCATAGCTGGTTCATTATTTGAGGATATACCGGGTCTTAATAGTTTTGTTGATTGGAATTCAAATTATTCAGGTGAAGCAAAACTTTATGTCGTAGGAGAAAACTCATGTGGTTTGAGTGAAGCTTCAGATACTTTACATATAACATACGTTAACCTTACTGCTCCTATAATTGATAGTGTTATACAAACTTCATGTGATTTATCAACTGGAGGTGTTATTTTAAAAGGGTTGCCAGCAATTGGAACATGGACACTAATCAAAAACCCAGGGGGGGACACGGTATCAGGATTAGGTACCACAAGCATTATTACAAATCTATTGGCTGGAACTTATTCTTTTGCTGTAATTAATTCTTTAGGTTGTATTTCAAACGAGTCTGCTAATTTAATAATTAATCCACAACCAATTTTATCAATTCCTACTGGGGAATCTTCACAATTATTCTGTTCTGTTGTTGTGCCTACCGTTAGTGATTTAGTTGCAAACGGTAATAATATAAAATGGTATGGTGATTCATTAAGCAACATTGTCTTAGATACATCTACGGCTTTAGTGAACGGATTGCATTATTGGGCAAGTCAAACAGTATGCAGTTTTGAGAGTTCGGAAAGGTTAGAGGTTATAGTTACAATAAATAATATCCCTGAACCTCCAACAGGAGAAAGTATTCAGACTTTTTGTTTTAATGCAACAATAGCTGATTTGATTGCAATTGGTAATAATATACAATGGTACACTGATTCTGTTGATGGGTTCCCTTTAGCATCATCAGTAGTATTGCAAAACGGCATGCATTACTATGCCAGTCAGACTATTGATGGCTGTGAAAGTAAAGTAAGATTAAAAGTTACAACAAATGTATATTTACCTTCAATTCAAGCCAAATGTCCTAGTATTGATGCCGGATGTGATGTTCATATGACATGTAATCAATCTTCTGTTAATCTTAATGCAACAATTGTCCCAATTGGAAGTACAACAAATTATACTGTAACTCCTGTTGCATATGCTCCACCCTTACCATACAATTCAGGAAATCCTATATTATTAAATGGAGATGATATTTGGGGTGATGCAATAACACTTCCCTTTAATTTTTGCTTTTACAATAATAATTACAGTCAAATTATTCCAGGTTCAAATGGATTAGTAACATTTGATATTGCTAATGTCGGTAGGATGTGCCCTTGGGAAGTTTCTTCAAGTTGTCCATCGACTAATTTACCCTTAAATTCAATTTATGGTGTTTTCCAAGACTTGGATATGAGTGTTGGTGGAAACATGTATTCTGCTACTTTAGGTAGTTATCCTTGCAGGTCTTTTATTATTAATTGGAACCAAGTTTCTCTGTTTAGCTGCAACAGCCTTTTTGCAACATCTCAAATTGTGCTTTATGAAGGTACCAATATTATTGAAATTTACATTAAAGATAAGCCTCAATGTTCACAATGGAATAATGGAAGTGCATTAATTGGCATACAAAACTCAACCGGAACAAATGGATTAGCTCCATCTGACAGAAATTGGTTTAATTGGTCGGTTAACAATGAAGCCTGGTGTTTTACACCAAACGGACAGCCAAATTACAATGTCATTTGGTATAAGGGACAAGATAGTATTGGTAGTGGAACATCAATTAGTGTAAATCCTGTCAGTACTACCACCTATATTGCAGAAGCTACCTATTTTAATTGTGGGGGAAACGCAATTTCTGTTTCAGATAGTGTTATTGTTTTTAACGATAAACCTCAAGCACCTGAAGGCGATACAATACAATCATTTAGCACTTCTGATAAAATTTCTGATTTGATAGCCATTGGCGCTGAAATAAAATGGTATGATTCTGCAACAGGTGGTAATTTACTGCAATCTGACATGGCTCTAATTGATGGGAATACATATTATGCCAGCCAAACTATTAATGGATGTGAAAGTCAAGGCAGATTAGAAATTATAGTTAATACTCAATCACTAAAAACAATTATTCTTCATTTATATTTAGAAGGCTTATTCGATTCTAACACAAATAGTATGACTGAAGCTCAGGAAATAGATTGGAATACAGGTTTATCTTATGCTAAATATGGAAATGGAGTTGCAGATAAAATTCAAATTGATTTGTACGAGGCGATTGCGCCTTACGACCCTGTTGGTTTGAGTATTAATAATATAGATTTATCAACAAATGGTATGGCTTCATTTCAAATTTCATCAACATATAATGGAACCTATTATATCAGAGTTCATAATCGTAATCACCTTGAAACTTGGTCTGCTATTCCAGTTCCTTTCAATACAAATCCTATTGATTATTATTTTACGACAGATGTATTCAATGCTTACCATGCTCAAGGAGGCAATGACCCACAAGTTCAAGTAGCTTCTGGACTATATGCTTTCTATCTTGGAGATTTAGACCAAAGTCTTAATGTAGATTTTGATGATTTTAACCTATTTGAGCCTAATTTGAATGATGGTATTTATGGCTTTACCACAGCTGATTTTAATGGAAACGGTTTGGTTGATTTCGATGATTTCAATATTTTTGAGCCAAGATTGAATGAAGGACCATTTACGCAGTATCCGGGGATGCCATGATAGGCTGAAGGTTGTTGGGTTGAAGGCAAAAGAGGTGGATAGGGGTTTGAGGAGATTAGGTTTTGGGACTCAATTATCATGAGTGA
>JBAWXL010000189.1:0-9181 GCA_037144095.1 Bacteroidota bacterium | reverse complement strand
CGGACAAGTATTTTTCGGCGCGATGGTCGGAATAAGCTTATCGGACAAGTATTTTTCGGCGCGACGCATAAAACAACTTTTATGCGTGTTATCCAAGAAGCTATTTGCAACAGTTTGAATTGTTTTTTCTGAAAATAAATTCAAATATTGCTATGTTGAATTATTAGCCTAATTTTGCATTTCACATAATAACACTACTTTTGTAGAAGTTTTAATAGGATTTTGATTTACATTAGCACATGAATTTCTGGCAATTTATCCGTTCGCGAGTATTTTTTAAGCATTTAGCAATTGCTACAGGGCTTACTTTGCTCATTCTTTTCATTATGATTAAAGGGCTGAGTATCTATACCGGTCATGGCAATTTTGTGGAGGTTCCCAACCTTCTCGGGCAATCGCTAAGCGATTTAAAGGAGAAAGAACAATATAAAAACTTCCAATTCGTTGTTATTGATTCAATACATGACCCCAAAAAAACAAAAGGCAGCATAGTGAATCAAGACCCTCTTCCGAACGCAAAAGTGAAAAAAAATCGAACAATTTACCTTACGATTGTTTCGGAAATTCCTGAATTTGTGTTGATGCCTAACCTTGTCGACCTCACTCAACGACAAGCCATCAGCCAACTCGAAGTGCTTGGCTTGCAACTCGAAAACATCGAATATGTTCCCAACGAATTTAAAAATGTTGTGTTGGCACAGAAGTATAAAGGCTTGCCCATCAAACCAGACACTCGTTTAGAAAAAGGTTCGGCAATTGTGCTGGTATTAAGCAGCGGATCGAACGATGCCAAAGTGAATATTCCTTTGCTGATTGGCAAAAAACAAAGCGAAGTGCACAAAATTTTGACTGATCTCGGGCTTAATCTGGGTCAGGAAATTTTCAGAGACGGAAACGACACTGCCCATGCAAGAGTGAGCAAACAAAGCCCTGCTTTCACAAAAGGCTCGGTGTTGAATGTGGGACAAACTATTGATTTATGGTATTCTTCTGATAAAAAAACAAATTTCAAAGAATTGTTAGATGAGTATTTACAACAATTCGACGAACCTTAAAAAATTATTCAAATGAAAATTATGAAAGCCTTCTTGGGAATATTTCTTTTCTTTTTTTGTATTCACCTTCAAGCACAAGAAATCATAACACCCCTGCAATTTAACCCGCTGGTTAAAGAAAAATCGGCAGCATATCATACTGCAAAAACTAACATCACCTTGACGCTTCCTTTTGTGGATGACTTTTCAAACTATACGGTTTTCCCCAACCCAAACCTTTGGTCAGACCGCTATGCATTTATCAATTCAACTTATGGAATAAATCCACCCACCAAAGGATTTGCCACGCTCGATGCCATAAACGATTCGGGAAGTGTGTATTCAACAGCTTCTACTTTTCCGTTTATAGCCGATTATCTTACTTCTCAAACCATTCGGCTCGACACCATTTATAGTCCTTCAGTTGCTCCTTTATTGGTTAAAGATTCAGTGTATTTAAGTTTCTTTTTCAGTCCTTCCGGTGGAATGGGTGCCGCCTGGAACTCAATAGGCGATGTGCCTGAAGTGGACGATTCGTTGGTGCTTGAGTTTTATTCGGCACAAGATACGGTGTGGCATCATGTTTGGGCAACCAACGGAATGTCGCAACAAACGCTTTTCGATTCGTGCAATTGCTATTTTAAGAGGGTGATGATTCCTATAGTTGATTCAGCTTTATATTTTAATAATGGATTTAAGTTTCGTTTCTATAATTATGCAAGTTTAGAAAATAGCACCATCCCCAGTTGGGCCGGAAATTGTGATGAATGGAACATTGATTATGTTTATCTGAATGCCCATCGAAGCATTAATGATACTATTTTAAAAGACATAGCTTTTGTCGAACAAGCTCCCTCTGTGCTTAAAAATTATCATGAAATGCCCTGGAATCAGTTTGAAGGTTTTCAGGCAAGCGAGTTGAAAGACACGCTTTTTATAAAAGAAGTTAATCTCGACAATACAACTCAACTTGTAAATTATCATTATTATGTTCGCGATGCTTCCTCAACTCTCATACACACCTGGGACGGAGGCAGCGAAAACATATTGCCTTATTATCCAAACGGGTTTCAGACCTATGGCAATCATGCAACCCCTTTGGTCAATTTCACTTTCCCGACAAATTCAGCCGACAGTGCTTCTTTCACCATCACCCATATTATAAGGAAAGATAACAGCCAAAATGATTTTCGTCCGCAAAACGACACCAATATTTTCACCCAACATTTCTATAACTATTATGCCTATGATGATGGAACTGCCGAAAATGGGTATGGTCTGAATCCGGCAAATGCACAACTTGCCTATCGTTTCGTACTGAATCAGACCGACACTTTGCGTGCAGTGCAAATGTATTTTAATCAGACCTTGGGAAATATAAGTCAACAACAATTTTATCTAACTGTTTGGGATAATAATGGGGGTGTTCCCGGCAATATTTTGTATCAGAAATTAATTCCTCGACCTGTTTATGATTATGAATTGAATAAATTCCACACCTATCCTCTCGACAATCCCCTAACCATAAGCGGTACATTCTATGTAGGTTGGAAGCAAGTTACGACAGATAATCTAAATTTGGGTTTTGATAGAAATACTTCTTCAGAGAATAAAATATTTTACAACACAAGCGGAACCTGGACAAATTCCTTCATGAGAGGTTCACTTATGATTCGTCCTGTTTTAGGTAAATATATTTCGTTCGATGCAATTTCTGAAAATACTTCCAACCCAATTGATGTAACTATTTATCCTAATCCGCTAACTAATGATATTTTGCACATCACAGTTGCAGAAAACACAAACATAAACGATTTAAATTTCAAACTATATAATTCGCAGCAGAGCCTTATTATGAATCAAGCTTTTTCAAGCACAGTTTCAGTAGGAAATCTCCCTTCGGGTATATATTTTATCAATATTACCAATAATAAGACAAATCAGGGGAGTATGAAAAAATTAGTTATATTAAGATAAATGATCGACGAAAAAGAAATTGATATTGCTTCTTTCGACAATTCGGAAGAAGAAAGCGAGTTATTTGAACATCATCGAATTATTGTAGACAAGGGTCAAAGTCTTTTACGAATCGATAAATTTCTTATCAATCGAATCGAAGGTATTTCGCGAAACAGAATACAGCAAGCAGCAAAAGCCAATTGTATTTTAGTAAATGATAAAGCTGAAAAACAGAATTATAAAGTCAAACCATTAGATGTAATTAGTCTGGTTTTACCTCATCCTCCCCGCGAAGTTGAGATAAATCCCGAAAACATTCCGCTGTCAATTGTTTTTGAAGACGAACATGTGATAGTGGTAGATAAACCAGCAGGTTTGGTAGTTCATCCGGGTCATGCAAACTACAGTGGAACTTTGCTTAATGCTTTACTTTATCATCTTCAGAATACAGGTAATCCTGAATTATTCCCACTTCTTGTACATCGCATTGATAAAAATACTTCAGGATTATTAGTTGTTGCAAAAACAGAAATGGCACAAACAAAGTTGGCAAAAGAATTCTTCGATCACACCATTAAGCGTAATTATAAAGCGTTGGTTTGGGGAGATTTTGATGAAAAGGAAGGAACAATTGAAGGACATATAGGCAGAAGTTTGAAAGATCGTCGTGTGATGTTTGTGTTCACTGATGGAAGTTATGGAAAACATGCCATTACACATTATAAGATTGTTGAACGTTTCGGCTATGTTACACTTATTGAATGCCAACTTGAAACGGGTAGAACACATCAGATACGTGCTCACATGAAGTTTGCAGGGCATCCAATTTTCAATGATGAAACCTATGGAGGTGATGCAATTCTGAAAGGAACAACTTTTACGAAATACAAGCAATTTGTACAAAATTGCTTCCAACTCATCCCTCGGCAAGCACTTCATGCCTATTCTCTTGGATTCACACATCCCGAAACAGGCAAAAAGCTTTATTTCGAAAGTCCGATTCCATCTGATATGAGTCAAGTATTAGAAAAATGGAGATTATATTCGAAAAACAAACCTGAAACAGAACTTGCGTAATTATAAACTGTTCTTATAATCCAAAATAAACCTAACCTCTTGAGTGAAACTTCAAAAATCAATATACTAAAATTGAAATTTTGTCGTTCAATAATGACTTAATTGAAATTTCGTTTTAAATAATTCGAACCTATAAAATGCAACCGGATCTAAAGAATAACAATAAGATAAGATATAAATTCATCCAATTTAATCCTATTCTATTATTCTTTTTCTTTTTTAGTTTATCGGGTATAATTCACGCGCAAAATAATGCCATCCTTTTTGGAACTTTAAAAGATGAAAGCGGTAAAGAGATGGAAATGCTCAACATTTCTATTGATGGAACGAAACAAGGAACATTAAGTAACAAAAGTGGCTATTACGAATTAAGCTGCCCCAGTGGAAAGGAAATCACTGTTTATTTCTCCTTTATGGGATATCGTACTGAAAGCGTAAAACTCACTCTCAAACCAAACGAACGCAAGCAGCTTAACAAGACAATGAAATCGCTTACATTTAATGTCACGCAAGTTGAAATTATTGACAAAAATAAAAACACAGAGGGTTTCATAAGGATTGACCCGAAATCAGCCACTTCTATTCCAACAGTTTCCGGCAACGGTATTGAAGAACTTGTGAAGCGTTCGGGTATGGGAGTGAGTTCCAACAATGAATTAAGCTCGCAATATAACGTCAGAGGCGGTAACTTTGACGAAAATCTGGTATATGTAAATGATATTGAAATTTATCGTCCTTTTCTGGTACGTTCAGGTGAACAAGAAGGCTTAAGCTTTATTAATTCTGATTTAGTGGAATCAATACAGTTTTCATCAGGAGGATTTGAAAGTAAATATGGCGATAAGATGTCATCGGTTTTAGACATCACTTATAAAAAACCTGAAAAGTTCGGAGGATCACTCTCTGCAAGTTTATTGGGAACTTCAGGGCATCTTGAAGGTTGCTCAAACAATAAAAGGTTTATGTATCTGTTGGGTATCCGTCAGAAAACCAATCAATACATTCTAAAATCCCTCGATACAAAAGGTGAACACAAACAATCGTTTTTAGACGGGCAATTGTATATGAAATATGATTTCACTGAAAAACTATCAATAGATTTTCTGGGTAATTATTCTCAAAATTCATACGTACTCATTCCTCAAACACGTCAGACTGATTTTGGCACATTCAATGATGCAAAACGATTGACAATATATTTTGATGGGCAGGAACTTGATAAGTTTGTCACTTGGTTTGGTGCAGTTTCTGCAAATTATCAAGTAAATAAAAATTTGAAACTAAAACTCATCACTTCTTTTTTCAATACAAACGAAAGTGAAACCTATGATGTTCAGGGACAATATTGGTTAGATCAACTGGAAGTAGATTTTGGTTCATCCACTTTCTCGCAACCGGCATACAATTTGGGAGTAGGAACTTTTATTAATCATGCCCGCAATAGCCTCAACGCAAATGTTTTTAATATTGAACAAAGAGGCGAATATCTTTTAAGGAAAAGCAATATTCAATGGGGTGTAAAGTACCAGCATGAATATTTCGACGATAAGGTGAGCGAATGGAAGATGATAGATTCTGCAGATTATACTTTACCCCATTATCCTGATTCTGCAGGTTATACAAATCCGGCATTGCAGTCAGATTATCCTCTTTTAATGCAAAATGTTGTAAAAGCAAAGAATATTATTTCAACCAACCGATTTGAAGGGTTTTTGCAAGATACCTGGAAAATCAGAAATGATAGTGTAAAGATAGGAATTACTGCAGGGCTAAGAGCAAACTACGGGGATTTGAATGATGAATTTCTGTTAAGTCCTCGTCTGTCTTTACTTTATAAGCCTAATTGGAAAAGCAATATGTCTTTCCATTTTTCGACAGGATATTATTACCAGCCTCCCTTTTATAGAGAATTGCGATATCCTAATGGCGATTTGAATAAGAATTTAAAAGCGCAGAAATCAATACATTTTGTTTTAGGTACTGATTATGTTTTTAATATGTGGAATCGTCCCTTCAAATTGGCGGCAGAAACCTATTATAAATATCTCGACAATTTAGTTCCTTACGATGTTGATAATGTAAGAATAAGATACTATGCCGAAAATTTATCACATGGATATGCTGTAGGCATAGACCTTAAAATTAACGGAGAATTTGTAAAAGGAGCAGAATCATGGGCAAGTGTTTCGGTGATGAATACAGAAGAAGATATAAAGGGCGACTATTATTATAAATATTACAACAAAAGTGGTGAGCAAATTATTTCAGGTTATACATACGATAAAGTTGCAGTAGATAGTACACGCATTACACCCGGATATTTCCCTCGTCCTACTGACCAAAGAGTGATTTTTAATATTTTCTTTCAAGATTTTTTACCAAAGAATCCTTCTTACAAAGTTCATGTTAACTTAGTGTATGGAAGTGGTTTGCCTTTTGGTGCACCGGGTTCTGCAAAATATACACAGACTCATAGAATTCCGGCATATCGTAGAGTGGATATTGGTTTTTCAAAACAATTAATTGGAGAGAAAACAAAATTTGCTCAGAAAAATCCTTTAAAATATATCAAATCACTTTGGTTAAGCGTTGAAGTTTTCAACCTGCTACAAATAAGTAATACGGTTTCATATATTTGGGTTACGGATGTAACAAACCGAATGTATCCGGTGCCTAATTATTTAACCCCACGCCAATTAAACGGAAAACTTATTCTGACTTTTTAGATTTTTAGAATCATTAAGTTATAGGTATTATAATAAATTCAATAGAAATCATTTCTAAATAATACATGTTGACTCCAATCAGTAAAGAAGAACTTCAAATAATAATTAAATCATTTGAGGATTTAATAAGCAATTGCAGCCCGATATTGCAAGGGGATGACCTGAAAAGACTAGAAGCGGCTTTTGATTTATCATTTGATGTACACAAAGACCTTCGCCGCGAAAGTGGGGAACCTTATATAATGCATCCACTTGCTGTAGCACATATCGTATTCGATGATTTGGGTTTGGGAGTGAATACTATCATCAGTGCACTTCTGCATGAAGTGCCAGGGAAATCTGACATAAGCATTGAAGCCCTTCAGGAGAGTTTTGGGGAAGATGTGTCAACTATTGTAGCATCGTTTCGCAAAATTTGTGGACTGACAACAAAATCAGACAAAGCTCAAGTTGAAAACTTCCGCAAGCTTATTCTGTCAATTTCAGAAGACATCAGAGTGATATTGCTTAAGTTAGCTGATCGTCTGCATAATATGCGCACACTTCAGTTTAAAAAAGCTGCTTCTCAACTCCGTATTGCTCAGGAAACTTTTTTTCTTTATTCTCCCTTAGCTCACAGATTGGGATTGAATTATATTAAATCAGAACTTGAGGATTTATCTCTGCAATATCTTCAACCCAAAGCTTTTTCTTTTATCAAACAAAAGATTGATGAAACTGCCCTGCAACGTAATCAGTTTATTAGTGAGTTTGTTCAGCCAATTAAGGCTGAGCTTGAAAAAACTGGTTTATCATTTGAAATAAAAAGCCGCACCAAATCAATTACTTCCATTTGGAACAAAATGCAAAAGCAAAAAGTTGATTTTGACGAAGTGTATGATTTGTTTGCCGTAAGAATTGTTCTGAATTCGTCGCAAGAGAATGAAAAACCTGATTGTTGGAGAGTGTATTCGGTGGTAGCAGATATTTATCAGCCCAATCCCACCCGATTGCGCGACTGGGTGACAACACCTAAGGCAAATGGCTATAGTTCGTTACACACTACGGTGATGAGTAAGCAAGGTAAATGGGTAGAGGTTCAGATTCGTAGCCAGGCTATGCACGAAGTGGCAGAGAAAGGTTTGGCAGCGCATTGGAAATATAAAGGTGAAAAGAGTGAAGGTATCGAAACCTGGTTGAAAAATGTGCGCGATTTGCTTGAAACATCCAAATCGGGAGAAGCTGAATTGCTCGAAAATTTCAAACTAAATCTTTACGAAAAAGAAATTTTTGTTTTTACTCCAAAAGGCGATTTAAAAAAGCTTCCCAAAGGGGCAACAGTTTTAGACTTTGCTTTCCAAATCCATACGAACATCGGGGCTAAATGTGTAAGCGCCAAGGTGAATTATAAATTGGTACCACTGCGGCATGTGTTGCAAAATGGCGATCAAGTGGAAATAATTACAGCAAAGAATCAGAAACCAACCTCCGATTGGTTGAATTATGTCGTAACTTCCAATGCAAGGGCTAGAATCAAGAAGATTCTGAATGAGGAAAAGTTTATTTTGGCTGAACAGGGAAAAGAAATCTTGCAACGTAAACTAAAGAACTGGAAATTATCTTTAACCGACAAGAAAATAAATGAGTTGATTTTGTTGCACAAATTGCGTAATGCTGTCGACTTTTATTACCTCATTGCCACCGGAAAAATAGATGTATTTGATGTTAAAAGCTTTTTGCTCGACGAAAATGGCACTACTGAAAACCAACAAGAGAAAACAAAAAATGCGGTTCAAGCGCCCAAAAGCAAAACGCAGGATGAGGGTTTTAGCATAGGCGAAAGCAATATCGACAATATCAATTTCAGTCTTTCACCTTGTTGCAACCCTTTGCAAGGGGATGATGTATTTGGGTTTATTACTATCGGAAAGGGCATCACAATTCATCGTTCGAACTGCCCAAATGCAAAATCGTTGCTCGAAAAGTTTGAATATCGCATGGTGAAAATCAACTGGAAGAAAACCGAATTGAAAGAAGATTTTCAAAGCGAGATTGTTATTTCAGGAAACGACAGGGTGGGTATACTCAATGAAATTTCAAAGGTGATTTCTACCGATTTAAAAGTGAATATGAAATCCATCTCCATTAAATCAGATGCAGGTATTTTCACAGGTTATATAACTGTAGTGGTTCCCACAACCAAGAATCTGGATATTTTGATGAATAAGTTATCGAAAATTAAAGGTGTGTTGGAAGTAAAGCGAGTGTAAACTTTCAATCATATTTTCCTCATCTTATTCATTTCAATCAAAATAAATAAATCAAAAGATTGAAATGATTTTCTAAGTTAGAATTTATTCTTCAATTCATTTTCATTTGTTTCTTATCCCATAAAAAAAGCCTTAA
>JBAWXL010000188.1:0-9184 GCA_037144095.1 Bacteroidota bacterium | reverse complement strand
GGTAAATGTGAGAATGGGTGATGTTGGGATCAGCCTCGATTCAAATCAAGTCAACATTAATAATTATACATTTAATAAACAAGCCGTCATATATTTAGGATTGGCAAAAGATTCATTAAATGATAGTTTGAAGGGATTTGTTTTGCCAAAACAACGCAACTATGATGTCGAATATTCGATTACACAATTGGTTACTCAGGTTGATTTTAGTTTTTTGAATACCGGTTATCAGCAATTCACCGGGGGTGGTTCGCCAATATATCTTAATCCCGGATTTAATGCTTTAATTATGGTGGGCATAAACGACCTGCTTGAAGATTATCGTATGATAGGTGGGGTGAGGTTGTCGCCAACATTGGATGATAATGAATACATGTTTAGCTATGAAAATTTAAAAAAACGACTCGACAGACAATGGGTTTTTCATCGTCAATCGCAGAAATATTATTCAGATTACTTTGTCTTAAAAGAGGTTTCTACCTCACTTTATTATATTCTGAAATATCCTTTTAATGAAACATTTGCGCTGAAAACCACTGCATCATACCGACACGACCAAATGAATTTTCTATCCGTTGACATCAACAATCTTCAGATACCTGAATTTTATAAAGATTGGATTGGATTAAAAGCCGAATTGATTTTTGATAATACCCGAAACAAAGGCTTAAACATTTATTATGGAACCAGGTGGAAGATTTTTGGAGAATATTATCAAACCATTCAAAAAAACAATAACCTTATGGTGTTTGGATTTGACTATCGAAACTACCAAAAGATTTCAAGAACCTTTATCTGGGCAAATCGCATTGCAGCAAGCACTTCGTTGGGCAACAATAAACTTATTTATTATATGGGAGGTGTTGACAATTGGCTGTTCCCTACCTTTGATACCGTTACCCCTATCGACTACACTCAAAACTATGCCTATCAAACCTTAGCTACCAACATGAGGGGGTTTCAGCAAAACATCAGGAATGGAAATACCTTTGCCGTAATCAATAGCGAATTGCGTTTCCCGGTCTTCAAGTATTTTATTAAACGTCCTATTCGGTCTGAGTTTATAAATAACTTTCAAGTGGTTGGGTTTGGTGATATAGGTTCAGCATGGAATGGCTGGAATCCCTATTCGCAAGAGAATGCACTTTATACTTGGAATATACAACAAGCTCCTTTCAACATAACCGTTCGCAATCAGGTGGAACCTATAATTGGAGGCTTTGGTTTGGGTTTACGCACAAAACTTCTCGGGTATTTTGTTCGTGCTGATTATGCCTGGGGGGTTGAAAACCTAAAGATAAACAAAGGCGTTTTTTATTTATCACTCAGTCTCGATTTTTAAATCATACTATATGAACACTGAAACTATTGCCATTTTAATTGTCATTGGATTAGCCGCCGGAGTTTTCGGGGGGATGGTTGGTTTAGGCGGCGGAGTTATTATGATTCCTGCAATGATCTATTTTTTAGGTTTATCGCAACATCAGGCACAAGGCACCAGTCTTGCCGTAATGCTTCCTCCTGTTGGTTTATTGGCTGCTTATAACTATTACAAAGCAGGACAATTGAACATAAAATATGCTATTATCATTTCAATAGCTTTTTTTGTGGGAGGGTATTTTGGTTCAAAAATATCATTAAATATTTCGACTGAGAAAATGCAGAAAATCTTTGCTATCATCATGATGGCTCTTGCACTCCAAATATTTTTCAAGAAGATATGATAATAGAAGAAACATCTATTCTCAGTCAGGGAATAATAAAGTTTATTCATCAACATCATCTACTAAGTCTTGCTACTACCGAAAATAATATTCCGTGGTGTGCAAGTTGTTTTTACGTTTTTGATAATGAAAAACAACAATTTATTATCACTTCTGATTTAGAAACCCGACATGCAAAAGAAGCTTTAGAGCAACCAGTGGTTGCCGGAACAATTGCTTTGGAAACCGCTGTTATTGGGAAAATCAGAGGCATTCAATTTGCCGGTAGTATATATCAACCTGTAGGGAAAGAATTGAATGCAGCAAAGGTTCATTATTTAAAGAAGTTTCCTTATGCTGTTTTAATGAAAACTCATATATGGATTATCAATGCTGAAATAATAAAATTCACCGATAATCGTTTAGGTTTTGGAAAGAAAATATTATGGCGTCGTAGTCAATAATACGAGAAATAAGTCAAAAAAAATAAGTTAACAGCCTTACTCAAATTAGTTCAGCTACTTATCAGTTAGCTGTTAATAATTCGATTTGCCAGAGAAATTTCCCTTTAGTACTTTAGCTAACTATTTACACCTAATCCCTTTTCAGGAATAGGTTATTGAAAACCAATTTATTAATAAAATTTAACAATTCCACAATACCATGGAGGAAAACAAAGTATCTGTTGAAAACGATTCATTACTAGAGAAGAAAGAATTGTATGATGCTATTTTAGAAAAGCGAGTTCGCCCCGAAATTGATGCATTTGATGCCGCTGAATCAAAAATAGAAGAAGTTTCTTCCTTAAAAACTACTTTTACTTCTCCCGCTGTTTCCCCACCGCAGCCCATACATTTCGATGAGGTGATGCAACATGCAACAGAGTATTTCAGGGGAGATACCCTTGCTGCGAGTGTTTGGATAAATAAGTATGCTCTAAAAGACAGTTTCAATAACATTTATGAACGCACTCCTGACGATATGCATAGGCGGATTGCTAAAGAATTTGCCAGAATAGAACTCAAATATCCTAATCCAATGTCGGAAGAGGAGATATACCTTTTATTGAGTGATTTCAAATATATTATTCCTCAGGGAAGTCCGATGGCAGGAATAGGAAATGATTTTCAAATTGCTTCACTTTCCAATTGTTTTGTAATTGGCAATGCCGGAAATTCTGATTCGTATGGTGGTATTATGAAAATAGACCAGGAGCAGGTGCAATTGATGAAAAGACGTGGAGGAGTTGGGCATGATTTATCTCATATTCGTCCAAAGGGGAGTCAGGTAAAGAACAGTGCACTAACCTCAACCGGAATTGTTCCTTTTATGGAAAGATACTCAAATTCGACAAGAGAAGTGGCACAAGATGGACGTCGCGGAGCCTTAATGCTCAGCATTTCGATTAAGCATCCCGATTCTGAAAATTTCATAGATGCAAAACTTGAAGAAGGGAAAGTTACGGGTGCGAACGTATCGGTAAAGATTGATCATGAGTTTATGAAAGCGGTATTAAGTAATAAAATGTATACTCAGCAGTATCCCATTGATTCAAAAACACCTTCATTTACCAAACAAATTGATGCCCGCAAATTGTGGGAAAAAATTATACATAATGCATGGCAATCAGCTGAACCTGGAATTCTTTTCTGGGATACTATCATAAACGAATCTGTTCCTGATTGTTATTCAGATTTAGGTTTTAAAACCGTTTCTACAAATCCTTGCGGCGAAATCCCTTTATGTGTTTATGATAGCTGTCGCTTACTTGCAATTAACTTGTATAGCTATGTGGAAAATCCATTTACGGATGAAGCTACTTTTAATTCTGATTTGTTTGTAAAGCATGTGCATCAGGGACAAAGACTCATGGACGATTTAATTGATCTTGAACTTGAAAAAATTGATAAGATCCTTGAAAAAATTGAATCTGACCCCGAACCGGATGAATTAAAAAGAACAGAAAAAAATCTTTGGCTCAATATCAGAGAGAAAAGCTTAAAGGGAAGAAGAACTGGTTTCGGAATTACTGCAGAAGGAGATATGCTGGCCGCTTTGGGTTGTCGTTATGGCTCAAAGACAGCCATAGATTTTTCGGTTGAAGTGCATAAAATGTTAGCAATTGAGGCATATACAGCTTCAGTGCGTATGGCAAAAGAAAGAGGTATGTTTCCAATGTATGACGCTGCTCGTGAAGAAAACAATCCATTCATACAAAGAATAAAAGAAAGCGCTCCTTTAGTGTATGAGAAAATGCTGAAATATGGCCGTCGTAACATTGCTTTATTAACCATTGCACCTACAGGAAGCGTTAGCATTTGCTCTCAAACTTCATCAGGTATCGAGCCTGTGTTTATGGTAAGTTATAAACGTCGTCGTAAGGTGAATCCAAACGATCAGAATGTTAGAGTTGATTTTACGGATGAAGTGGGTGATGCCTGGGAAGAATATAATGTGTTTCATCCAAAATTCCTCAAATGGCTGAAGGTTAAAAACTATAATGTTGAAGAAGTTAAAAAATATCCTGAAGCAAAATTAAATGAAATTATTGCACTTTCGCCATATCACAAGGCAACATCAAATGATATTGACTGGGTTGCGAAGGTAACGATGCAAGGTGCTGTTCAGAAATGGGTGGATCATTCGATTAGTGTGACGGTAAATGTTCCAAAAGAAACTAATCATGAAATGGTTAGTAAAATATACCAAACAGCATGGGAAAGTGGTTGCAAGGGAGTCACTATCTACAGAGATGGTTCGCGATCAGGGGTACTCATCAGCAATAATAAAAGTGATGAGCCTAATGATTTTCAGGAAACAAAAGCACCACCACGTCCAAAGAAATTAGAAGCCGAAATTGTAAGATTTCAGAATAATTATGATAAATGGATAGCTGTGGTGGGATTGTTAGACGGGAAACCGTATGAGATCTTTACAGGGAAAGCCGATAATTTTTTCTTGACACCATCCATTATAAAAGGTTGGGTTATTAAAAATAAAGATGATGGTGAAAAGTCTCGTTATGATTTTCAGTTTGTTGATAAAGATGGTTATAAGGTTACAATTGAAGGCCTGTCTCGGTCGTTTGATAAAGAATACTGGAATTATGCCAAACTGATTTCCGGTATTTTACGTCATGGGATGCCTTTGCCTTATGTTATTGATTTAATCAGTAATTTAAGCCTCGATAATGATACCATCAGCACATGGAAAAACGGGGTGGTGAGAGCACTTAAAAAATATATTCCTGATGGAACAATGGCTCCTGAAGAAGAATGCCCCAATTGTGGAGTGAAAGGTGGATTAGCTTATAAGGAAGGTTGCCTTTGTTGTAACCATTGTGGCTATTCGAAGTGCGGATAACATTTAATCAGAAAGAGTATCTGTTTTAGAAACAAATACTCTTTCCTGATTATAATTTAATTTCCAAAACTATTCTGTAAGAAAAAGCATTGGTGTTGCAATACAAAGCTATTGTATCACCAGTTTCTCTGTCTTTATATTCCCTCCGTTTGCAACTTTTATAAAGTACATTCCTTTTGGATAATTGCTGATATCAATATTCAATTTCGTATCTGAAGTGTTTTTTTGCCAAACTAAACTTCCTAATGAATTGTATATATAAATTTGATTATCCATCTTATTATTTTCTTGCGGAATCTCAATAGTAATTCTGCCATTAGAAGGATTTGGATACACTGAGACATTTGTTCCGGCAATAGGTTTATCTTCAATTCCTGAATATTGACCTGAATAATATTCAACATTTAAAACAGAATTATTTTTATCGGCATGTACAATGCAAACCGGATAGCCCATGCTGTTGGCAAGATAAATGTAATTATTCAAAGTATCTCTTGTTAATTCTAATGCAGTTAATTGGGTGCTTCCCAATTTCATGTAAACGCTGTCGACGCTTATAACATATTCATGTTCGCGTAAGACAGTTGAAAATAAAGTATAAGGTGTGGTTATGGAACCGCAGGCATCCACCGTTATTACTTTTTTAATGGTACGGACATAAAATGTATCGACATTAGAAGCAACTTGATTCAATGGCAATTCCCAACGGGCAGAATTATTAAATACACTTCCATACACTGCAGGAACTCCAATAAGAAGTTCTTTCGGATTTTCAATCACATTAATTCCCGCAGCAAGGCCTCCTTCGGATCTGAATCCTGTTACCCATAGTCCGGTGCTGTCGCTTTTCCAAAACATATAACCATTGCTGTTGGTTCCAACGGGTGCACTGCCAAACAAACTACCGAACATATAGCTCGGACCATAAGTATAAATATTTGAAGCAGGAAAGGCCGAAGCATAAGGAGTGGTTGAGGTAGAATTATACACCGCAAATTTTGGATAGTTAGGAGTCAGGAATAAATAATTCCAGCTTTGGGAGGCTCCAGGGTTGCCTACTGAAACAAAGCTAATGGTATCAACAGAAAGCAATGCCGACAATCCACTATAAGGCAAGTCGGCTCCGCTCATCGAAGTATAGCAATTGGTATCGGCAAGCAGGCAGGCAGAAGTGTCGGGGCATCCGTTTTGAGTAACAATCACTGCATAATTGTCAATTGCCGTTGCCGTAAAACTTTGCTGGGTTTGTCCGGGAATGGGCGCGTTTCCGTTGCAATTAATCCATACATAAGTTGCTCCTGTGGCATTTGCAGTAAATGTAAATCCTGATTGAGAAACAGAAGTGTTGACGGTATTCACTGTTATATTTAAGGTTTGTGGTGCTGAAGAGCCAAAACCATTGTTTGCAGTTACCGTAATACTTCCACTGGCTCCGGCAATGGCCGTGATGGAATTGTTGGTGCTCGAACCAATCCATCCGCCGGGCAAGGTCCATGTGTAGCTGGTGGCACCGCTAACAGGAGCAACACTATAGGTGTTTGAACTTTCTGAGCAAACCGTGGCGCTTCCCGATATAGCTCCCGGTGTTGCAGGGACACTACTTGTCAGTTGAGAAAGATCTCTTCGCCAAACTCCTTGACTGGTAGTTCCTGCCCATAAATAGTTTGCGCTTGCCACAAGAGCAGTAATCGAACTATCCGTAAGACCCATATTTACACTTCCCCAAGAAGTGCCGCTGTTTCCTGAAACATACACTCCATTATCAGTCCCGGCATAGACATTGCTGCCTGATGACGAAAAACAGGTGACATTTGTAAACAAAGGAATTCCAATGTTCGACTCTGTCCAAAGTGCTCCGTCATTGGTCGATTTGAATATTCCACCCCCTTGCGTTCCGGCATAAAGTGTGCTTCCTGATGCATAGATTGATTTAATTATAAGATTAGTTAAACCTGAGTTGACGGCTGTCCAATTATTGGCACTCACCGTGTTTTTATAAACCCCCGCATCGGTTGCGGCAAACAAAGTGGTTCCTTTTAAAGTTAAACCATACACATAGTGAACCGATGTGGGAATGCCACTATTGACCGCGGTGAAGGTGGCTCCGTTGTCGGAACTTACATATATATGAGAAGAGGAAGAAGCGTTGTCGCCGGCATAAACAATTGAGCCTGCAATAGCAAAACAAGAAAAGGAACTATACAAAACGTTGAAACCGGTGCTGGTCCAATTCAAGCCATTGTTTGTTGAACGATACACCTGAGCGCTTCCCGGTCCTTCATCATCAAACAAATACATTATAGCTCCGTTGGCTTTCATGGCAGTGATGTTTTTTGTGTTGACGCCTCCTAATGATATTGCCCAAGTTGTGTCGGCTTCGGTGGTTTTAAAAAGCGATGTTCTGAAAGAATTTCCGGTGATATCGTTGGTTCCGCCAAGCACATTGCTGCCCGAAATTTCGAGGGCTGAAACCGGATAATCGGTGATGCCAATATGTTGCCATGTGTTGCCATCGTCGGAGGTTTTGAACACACCAAAAGACTTTTCGGTGGATTGAGCGCCCCAACATCCCACATAAAAATCGCTCCCTAAAGAGAAATAGGCTTCATAACGCGTGGTCATAAAGGGTCCCGGAGCAACTGCATTCCAGGTGACATAATCGGTGGTTTTATATAAACTTCCTGTGAAAGTGCCGGCATAAACGGAGGTTCCGTTGAGTCCCATGCCTAAAATATTATCTGATGAAGAAATGCCGCTGCTGTTAATGCCCGTCCAGGTGGCGCCATCGTTCACCGATTTGTAGACTCCTGCCCCATAGGTTCCGGCAATGATATTGCTGCCCGCCACTACTATCGAACTAATGGCATAAAAATTTCCGGGAAGACCTGAGTTGACTGTTGCCCAAGTTGCACCATCATTGGTCGATTTGAAAATCCCATATCCATCGGTGCCGGCATATAAATCGGTGCCTTTCACGGCTAAGGCTCGCATTTCTAATAAGGGCGTGGTGATGCCTGTGTTGACAGCCGACCATCCAATGCCATTATTGGTCGACTTATAAATTCCATTGGCATCAGTGGATATGAATAGATTGCTTCCTTTAACCACAATGCTCCAGATATTCAAACTGGCGGTGCCGGCACATTGCGTCCAGTTATTCCCATTGTCGGTAGAATAAAAGGCACCTGCATCGGTGGCGGCAACCAGATAGGTGCTTATTTTGGCAAAACCGCGAATGGAGCTTACGGTTCCGTTGATGCCATTATTGCTCACAAACCAGGTCTTACCATTGTTAGTCGATTTATAAATATAACGCGTGCCCACAATAATTTCGTTATTACTCACTATCACCGAATGCAGCTCTCCGCTATACAAACCATTGGTGGGCTTCCACTGCGCAACAGCCGATAATGTGATACATACAAAGAATAAAAGGATAAGTTTTGTTTTCATTTTAATTGGGAATTTATTTCTGGCAAAAATAATGAAAACAATCTAAACTCAGCTAAACAAAAATAAGATTATTATTCAATAATAAATTCAGATGAAAAATATGTTTTCTAAATTCAATTAGTTTTTGAATCAAAAAAAATAAAAATCAAAAAAAGCTATTGAATCAAAAAAAAATGTCATATACGTTGTAGGTAATGAAATTTATACTATCTTTGCTACTCCATTTAAAACATAAAATATTGTAGAAACTCTATAAAATAAAGCAGCATCATGTGTACTTCTCACATATCGACTCCTTGGTTCTCGCCTTTGATGACGAGTGGGGAAAGCTTTATCTCTACTGAAAAATTCTGTTTCTACACTTTCAATCCATATTTTTCTTCAAATTATCCTGTCAGTTTATTTTCTGAGGGTGGCAGTTTTTGTCAGTCCACATTTTCGAAAAGCAGGGAAATATGTTATTCTAAAAATAAAATTGCGATAATCCCTCGGGATTTATGGTATTTTAAAACTAAAAGTGTGACAAACCTTCGTGCTTGGCAGTTTTTCAAAAGTAAAATACTGACAAACCCTTGTGTTTGTCAGTATTTTAAAAATGAAATAGTATATTTCCCTCGGGATTTATGGTATTTTAGTTTTGGGATTGCGATAATCCCTCGGGATTT
>JBAWXL010000187.1:0-9263 GCA_037144095.1 Bacteroidota bacterium | reverse complement strand
ATGATGACATTAAAACATGGGATTTAAAAAAGATAGTTTCGAAGACAATTGACCACTATTTACTTTCGCTTCGAAACCCGGAAGCATTAAAAGCCATCCCATTAAAAAATTATGATGAGATATTAGTCCTACAAAAAGGTTCGAAAAATTATCGCCCCACCCTCTTCGATTTCCTTGCACATCGGGCAGCAGATTTTTTCATGAATAAAGAAGCAGGAATTACCCAACCTGCTGATAAATTTGAGATGACCGGTCCTTCCTATTTTGCTTCGACGAAGGATTTTGTGAAGCATGCAATTAAATCTTCCGATAGTTTGTCGATGAAACTTCATGCCATTAGAATTCTTCAGCAGATAACTGCCTTCCACGAAAACGATGCCAACCCCGATGCCTTGATTGATGTGGAATTGAAACGTTTGAAGTTTGTTCGACAGAATGCCATCACCGATGATAACGACAGTTTATACCTTGCTGCTTTGTATCGTTTAAACCGCGAATTTAGTCATCATCCACTGGTTACAGAGGTGAAATATGAGATTGCCCTTGAGCTAAGTTCGCGTGCCGGCAAATATAGCCCACTGGTTTCCGATGAGTATAAATGGGAAAATGTGAATGCTCTTAAGATGATTAATGAATCGAAACTCGCCTTCCCCGATGCGGAAGGGACAAAGAAATGTTTGTATTTAAAGCATCAGATTGAAGAAAAAAGTCTATCACTCAATGTTGAGTATGCCAATATCCCTGATAAGCCTTTTAAGATGTTACTTAAATACAAAAATCAGAATGATGTTAAGGTAAGAATCATCAATATGGATCCGGAAAAAGACCGTGAATACCGAAACGAGTATAATCAAAAAATAATTGATAGATATAAAAACCAACCCATTGTAAAGGAGTTTAGCGTGACGCTACCCAACGATTCCGACTATCAGAATCATAGTGTGGAAATAAAAATGCCAGAGTTGCCTTTGGGATATTATGTGGTGTTGGTTTCGTCTTCTTCCGACTTTAATTATGTGGAAACACCTGTTGCTTATGGTGGATTCTGGGTTTCGAAATTAAGTTTCACCAACCGTCGAACCAACGAAAACGGCATGGAATTTAACATTTTCGAACGCGATAATGGCAACCCAATTCCCAATGCCAAAGTTGAAACCTACATCGAAACCTACGATTATGTTACCCGAAAATATTACTTTAAACTTTGGAAGACCTTTTATTCTGATATGGATGGTTTTATTGCTGTTCCTCCGGTTACCGACGATACATGGTCGAAGAGCTTTTATATCAGCATTCAGAACAAAAAAGATTTATTGTACTCAGATAATTATTTCTATATCTCTAAATACTATCCCCCTGATTTAAAACCAAAAACCACCACCTATTTCTTCACTGACCGCGCCATATATCGTCCCGGACAAACTATTTATTTTAAAGGAATCATGCTGGAAAAAGAAGGAGAAAACACTAAGATTTTACCAAATCATAAATCAACAGTCACCTTTTATGATGTGAATTATCAGAAGATTGCCGACCAGGAACTCACCAGTAATGAATTCGGCTCTTTCAGCGGCACATTTACTGCTCCAACAGGTGTGCTCAATGGACAAATGAGGATAACTGATACCTTTGGGGCTATCTATATTTCTGTTGAAGAGTACAAACGCCCTAAGTTCGAAGTTACATTTAATCCATTAAAAGGTAGTTATAAATTAGATCAAAAGGTTTCCATTATTGGCAAAGCTGTTGCTTATGCCGGGAATAGCATCGACAATGCAAAGGTAAAATATCGCGTGGTGCGCACGGCTCGTTTCCCTTATTGGGGCTATTGGTGGGGAAGCACCTCCCCAAGTTCTCCGCAAATGGAAATAACCAATGGCTTCACTACCACCAATGAAAAAGGCGAGTTTACTATTGATTTCCTTGCCCAATCTGATAAGAAAATCAAGAAAAAAGCTTTCCCTATATTCAATTATACGGTCTATGCTGATGTTACCGACATGAATGGCGAAACACATTCAGCAAATAAGAGTGTGGAGGTTGCCTATACCAGCTTGCTTCTCAATGCCGATATTGATGCTATGGTTGATAAAGCTAAAACCAATGGTTTTGAATTCGGTTCCACTAACCTGAATTACGAAAAAGAACCTTGCAAAGGCAGCGTAAATATCTATAAAATTAATCAACCCGATAAAGTATATCGCAATAGAAACTGGGCACGTCCCGATAAATTTGTCATGACAAAAGAACAACACAACAATCAGTTCCCTGACGATGTGTATGATGATGAAGACAATATGTATAGCTGGGCAAAGGGTGATATTAAGTTCACACAGCAATTCAATACCAAGGTTGATTCTGTGCTTAACCCTTCCATTTCCGACTGGGAACCTGGTGTATATGTCATGGAAATGAAAGCCAAAGATGCTTTCAATGAAGAAGTGACCCTGATAAAATATTTTACTCTTTTCGCTAAAGATGCCAACACCATTCCCGAGAGTACCACACTTTGGTATCATCCAATAAAGAAGAAGGCAGAGCCTGGCGAAAAGGTTTCTTTCTTAATAGGTACCCGAGCAAATAATGTGAAGGTTTTGTTTGAAATAGAACACAAATACAAGATTGTTTACAAAGAATGGATCACGCTTAACAACCAGCAGCGTTTGATTGAAATTCCCGTTAAGGAAGAAGATAGAGGTAATTTCAGTATACATATAACCACCATCAAAAACAGTAGAGCTTACACCTATAATGAAGTCTTCGAGGTGCCTTATACCAATAAAAAGCTCGATATTTCTTTCGAAACTTTCCGCAATAAACTCGTTCCGGGACAGGAAGAAGAATGGAAAGTTAAAATCATGGGCAAGCAAGGAGATAAGGTAGCTGCCGAAATGCTGGCAACATTGTATGATGCATCCTTAGACGCTTTCAAACCTAACAATTGGTATTTCAATCTCTGGGATTCATATTACTCAAGTTTGAGTTGGAGCACAAACGAATCATTTGATCTTGGATACAACTCAACACAATACAACCCAAGAGCGTATAAATATTATCCCAAATATCAATATTATGATCAGTTAAACTTATGGGGTTTATATTTGGTGGGGAATTATAATTACCGTGGTGCGATGAGGTCTTTTAAAGGAGAAAGTGAAGAAGGCTATGATGGAACTCCCCATAATGATGCTTATGATACAGTAGTTGACGAATTCACAACTACCGCTGCTGTTAAAAAAGATAGCGATAAAACAAAAACCAAGTTCGCTGAGAAAGCCCAAACTGGGAAAAACGGAGGAACCTATGCATGGAGTGGCTTTGCCGGTGGTGAACTTGCTGAAGATGCAGGCGTCAGTTTAAGCGATAAAGAAGAAGACAATAAAGAATCTGCAGCCCCGGTTCAAATCAGAAGCAACTTTGCAGAGACAGCCTTCTTCTATCCTCAACTGCAAACCGATAGTGGCGGAAACGTCTACATCAAATTCACCATCCCCGAGGCCCTCACACGTTGGAAAATGATGGGAATGAGTTATACCAAAGACCTTAAAGTGGGCTCCATTCAAAAGGAATTAGTTACTCAAAAAGACTTGATGGTCTTTCCCAATGCACCACGTTTCTTCCGTATTGGCGATACCATGACCTTCATAACAAAAATCTCCAACGTTTCCGACAAAGACATCACCGATGGAACCGTCACCATCGAATTCTCTGATGCTTCCACTTCGCAACCTATAAATATCTTCTTAAATAACAATACACCTAAGTCCTTCAACTGTAAAGCCGGCATGAGTGACATCGCTTCCTGGGACATTGTGATACCCGATAATATTGGTGCACTTACTTATAAAGTAGTGGCTAAAGCGGGTTCCTTTAGCGATGGCGAAGAAAATACCTTGCCTGTGTTGAGCAATCGAATGCTGGTCACCGAATCGCTTCCGCTTTGGATAAATGGAAAGCAAACAAAGTCTTTTACCTTCGATAAACTTATCAATGCTAATCAATCTTCAACACTAAAGCATCATAAACTTACACTCGAATTCAGCTCCAATCCGGCTTGGTATGCCATTCAGGCCTTGCCTTATCTTATAGAATATCCTTACGAATGTGCCGAGCAAACCTTCAGCCGCTACTATGCAAACAACATCGCTTCCTATATTGCCAACTCAAATCCCAAGATAAAAAAGGTGTTCGATAGTTGGAAAAACTTCACTCCTGATGCTTTGCTGTCCAATCTCGAAAAAAATCAAGACCTGAAAATAGTGATGCTCGAAGAAACACCTTGGGTGCTCGATGCTAAAAATGAAACCGAACGCAAACATCGTATTGCCCTCTTGTTTGACTTGAATAAAATGTCCAACGAACTGTCCTCTGCCATCAACAAATTATTGAAGATGCAGACTTCCAATGGCGGATGGCCTTGGTGGGAAGGCATGCCCGACAGTCGCTATATCACCCAGCACATCATCACCGGCATGGGACATCTTGGTCATCTTGGCGTAAAGAATGTTCACGAAAACACCCGTATTTGGTCGGCTGTGGCTAAAGGGGTCAATTATTTAGACAATCGCATCCGTGAAGATTATGAATGGATAAAGAAATATTATCCAAAAGACATGGCTAAGAATCATCTCGGAAACGATCAGATTCAATATCTATATGCTCGCTCCTATTTCAAAGACATTGCCGTTGCTGCCCAAAACAAAGAGGCTTTCAATTACTTCCTCAATCAGGCTAACACCTATTGGCTCGACTTCAACCTCTATATGCAGGGTATGATTTCTTTGGCGTTGAATCGTTATGATTATAAAAACACACCCCAGCAAATCATTTTATCTCTTAAAGAAAAATCTCTTTCCAACGAGGAACTGGGCATGTACTGGCGCGATTTGGAAGCCGGTTATTATTGGTATCAAGCCCCCATCGAAACGCAGTCTTTATTAATAGAGGCTTTTGATGAAGTTGGAAAAGATTTGACTTCTGTCGAAAAGATGAAAGTTTGGCTACTCAAACAAAAACAAACTCAGGACTGGAAGACAACCAAAGCCACTGTTGAAGCTTGTTATGCATTGCTTCTCCGCGGAACCGATGTGCTCGCCAACGATAAGTTGGTCGATATTAAATTAGGCAACACCACCATCGAACCTTCTAAAATTGATAACCTGAAAGTTGAAGCCGGAACAGGATATTTCAAAACTTCGTGGAATGCCAATGAAATAAAACCCGAAATGGGCAACGTTACCCTCACCAAAACAGATGATGGCATTGCATGGGGAGCCTTGTATTGGCAATATTTCGAACAACTCGATAAAATCACTCCGCACCAAACTCCGCTCAAACTCGAAAAGAAACTTTTCCGCGAATACAACACTCCAACAGGGCCCGTCATTGAGCCAATTACCGCTACAACCAAGATTAATTTGGGCGATAAAATAAAAGTCCGCATCGAACTTCGTGTCGATCGCGAAATGGAATATGTTCACATGAAAGACATGCGCGCGGCTGGTTTCGAGCCGGTCAATGTTATTTCTATGTATAAATATCAGGACGGTTTGGGCTATTACCAAAGCACCCGCGACGCAGCGACCCATTTCTTCTTCGAGTCGGTTCCGAAAGGCACCTATGTGTTCGAATATATGCTTTTAGCCAATCAAAGCGGCATGTATTCAAACAGCATCACCTCCATCGAGTGCATGTATGCTCCCGAATTCGGAGCACACTCCGAAGGAATTAGAGTGAAGATCGAGAAGTAGCTGTTTTTTTATTACGAATAATTCATTTATGAAAAAGCTTGCCAGTTTTTATTCCGTTATTATTCTAATAACATGCAGAAATATCATCCTGAATTGGAGATTTCCAATTTTTTTATCGATTTACAGCTTTAAAAAGATTAGATCAGAGTTTATTTTCACACTTTCTAATGGATTATTAACTTTAAAAAACTCCTTTGTAAGGATATAATTTATGACCATTTATTATTGTGTTTTTTATGCGGAAAACAGCTATGGAAAAAACAAAATTTTAAAAAAGATGTTAATGTGCTTTACTTCGCTTTCATATTGTATTAACTTTGCAAACAATTCTTACTTCTTTATAGTATAACATTTTCAATATCATGAAATTATCTCAATTTAGGTATAAATTACCACAAGAATTAATCGCTGAATTTCCTTCAGCGCAGCGTGATGAATCAAAATTAATGGTTCTGAACAGGAAAGCTCAAACTATAGAACATAAAATATTTAAAGATGTTCTCAACTATTTCGACGATGGTGATGTTTTCATTTTGAACAATACAAAAGTTTTTCCGGCACTTCTGTATGGTGAAAAAGAAAAAACAGGTGCAAAAATTACTGTTTTCCTGCTTCGCGAACTTAATGCTGAAAGTCGCTTGTGGGATGTTCTGGTTGACCCTGCTCGTAAAATCAGAATCGGAAACAAACTTTATTTTGGCAACAATGATGATTTAGTGGCTGAAGTAATTGATAATACCACTTCAAGGGGGAGAACTTTACGGTTCCTATTTGATGGAACTTATGACGAATTTAAAAAAGTACTTAAAAAATTGGGAGAAACACCTTTGCCGGAAGAAATTCAGAGATTAAGAAAAATTATGCCTGAAGATAAAGAGCGTTATCAGACAATTTATGCTAAGCATGAAGGAGCTGTGGTTGCACCAACCGCGGGTTTGCATTTTAGTCGTGAATTGATTAAACGCCTCGAAATTAAAGGAGTTTCTTTTGCAGATATTACTCTGCATGCAGGCTTAGGTAATTTCAGAACGATAGATGTTGAAGATCTTACCAAACATAAAATGGACTCTGAAGAAATGTACATTTTGCCCGAAACCTGCGAAATTGTGAATAAAGCAAAAGCAAACAAAAAAAATGTTTGTGCCATTGGAACCACTTCAATGAAAGCTATTGAGACCTCTGTAACCATTTCAGGCATGTTGAAACCTTATGAAGGTTGGACTAATAAATTTATTTTCCCTCCTTATGATTTCAGTATTGCTAATCGAATGATAACTAATTTCCATGCTCCGATGTCGTCGATGCAGATGTTGGTGGCTTCTTTTTCCGGCTTCGATTTTCTGATGCAGGCTTATAAAGAAGCTATCGAGCATAAATATAAATTTCTCACCTACGGTGATGCAATGTTAATTATTTAGACTATCTTTGTAATATAATAAAACCTCAATTATCAATTAAATTTAATGTCATGAAAAAACTCATCAAAATTTCTTTAACAGCAACAAGTATTTTAATTTTCATGCTTGTTACCATCAACCTGGCATCTGCACAAAAAACGGAAGCTGTGGGCAAGCCAATTCCAGATGCAATTGTAAAAATTACCAAAAAATCTTGTGCTACTTGTCATGCCGAACCTGCAGGTGGAATGGCAATTTCTGTTCTTAATTTATCAAAATGGGATGCTTATCCTGCAAAAAAACAAGCCTCAAAAGCTGAAGCAATTTGCAATAAAGTTTCCAAAGATAAAATGCCTCCAAAGAAATTCAAAGAAAAACATCCTGAAGCTGTGCTGACTAAAGAAGAAATTAAAGCTATTTGCGATTGGGCAGCAACACTTAATTCTCCTAAAAAGAAATAGTTTTCTTTTAATGAAAATACTGAACAGCCCTTACATTGCTTGGGCTGTTCTTTTATAAGCTGGTGGGCTAAAGGGGATTAGGCAAAAGGCAAGTTTACTCCTTCACAAACTTACCACAAATCATACCTTCATCTGTTTCTACTCTGACAAAATACATCCCTTTTAGTAAGCCTGAAACATCTATTTCTATTTTTCCTTCTTTGGCAGTTTGCTGCATGAGGAGTTGCCCTTGAAGATTGTAGATTGTAATTGATTTGTCTTTAATTATTGAAGGGTTTTCAAGGGTTATTTTATCTTCGGTTGGATTAGGATAAACTTTTATGATTGCATCTGGTTTATTTTCATAAATACCAATAATAATAGGACATTCATAAAGTTGACTCTGATATATTTTTTGATTGTAATGTGAAACACATATTAAAGTCCCACCCCATTCGAATCCATTAGCCATTTCAAATAAGCCCCCAGAACCTCCAATCCCTTCAATAAAATACATAGTATCTGCCAGACATATATTGCCTTTTAAAGCTAATCTCCTATGAAAAACAGTATCAATTAAAACAGAATCAATTTTTACTACTTTAATTATTTCAGAAGAACAAAGATAATTAAATATAACTGAATGCACAGTATCTCCAATTTGTTGGGAAAAGTCATATAATATGGTGTCAGTAGAATCCATTCTTACATACACTTTCCGTGCAAGGGTATCTTGACGAATTGCACCAAAATTGGAATAACAACCACAGGGGAACATCCCTGATTCAGTTCTATGTATTTTAGTATAATGGAGTAAATTTATTATTGTATCTCCCGCTGTTGAATACTGGTAATTTCTATCACACCAACCCGGATTAGGTAATGAGCATCCATAAGTAGAACACCAAATTGCACTATCCATTGGAAGTGGAATATAGTTTTGTCCCACCAATCCTTTTGCAAGAATCATTATCAAAAAAACCACCATTATCTTTCTCATATCTTCAAAATATTAATTTCAAATTCAAATAACATTCCCCAAAAGTTCAGTTTTTTCAATGCAAAAAAAGCTTCCATCTTTTCGAAAGAGGGAAGCTTTTGCTAATTTCATTCCTCAATAATCTCAAAAACAATATGTGTTGCCGTAGTCAAGCTTGAATTGGTGGCTATGATATGGGTTTTTGTGAGATCGGATAATACTTGTGTGGATGGTTTTTCGTATTGGACTCCTGCAGTGGCTTTGAAATCCGTAGTCTTACCGGGAGTCTTATTATTGATGGCTGAACTGATATATACATCTTCGGTCCCGTCTACCAAAATTCTGAATTTATCGGTAGCTAAACTGTGATGAATACAAATTTTTACGAATCCACCGGCGGGGATATGTTTCAGATATTTTTTATCATGACCATGATGCATAATTTTACTCAAATCGAAAAATGAATTGATCTTTTTTTGTGGATCGGGACCCAGCGAATAGAAGAATCTTAAAAAACCAAGATTGCGGTTTTGTTGTAATATAAGGGCATCTATGGCATCAATCACATCTGAGCTATCGGTTTTATAATCGCCAATATTTCCGTGCTGTGCTGTGCGTGCAGCTTTAAGGTCGTCATGATAAGCCATCACTTCGGCGGCTGCGGCAGTTAAACCACTAAAAGTGCCCATTGCGGTGG
>JBAWXL010000186.1:0-9265 GCA_037144095.1 Bacteroidota bacterium | reverse complement strand
ATAATATAGTAAACACAAATTCAGGAAATGTAGGCATAGGAACCACCACTCCAACTGCAAAACTTGAAGTAATAGGCGGTGTTAAAATAGTTGATGGCACACAGGGAGCAAACAAAGTCCTTACATCTGATGCAAATGGACTTGCAAGCTGGCAAAATGCAGGTTCTTCTATCGGATGGACACTCTCAGGAAATACAGGTGTAACCAACGGAAATTTTATTGGTACAATTAATAATGTCCCATTAAAATTCAAAGTCAGTAACCAAAAATCCGGAGGGATTTACCTAAATGGCAATACCTTTTTGGGATACCAAGCGGGAAATGTAGATTCATCTGCAAATAATTCTACTGCAATCGGATTTCAGGCGCTTAGCTCAAATACCAGTGGATGGGGTAATACAGCCACAGGAACAAATGCACTCTATTTAAACACAACAGGAGGAGATAACACTGCTTTTGGAAATGAAGCACTTTTAAGCAATATTGATGGTTTGTGGAATACAGCCACTGGTTCTGAAGCGTTAAGAAATAATACCAGTGGAACCGGTAATACTGCTAATGGAGCTAGTACTCTTTCTGCCAATATTTCTGGAATTTATAATACAGCCACGGGATCATGGGCACTTCATAATAACACATACGGAAGCTTTAATTCTGCTTTCGGGAATGATGCTCTAACAAATAACTTAAGCGGTGCTGGTAATACAGCTCTTGGAAATTCCGCTCTAAGCATTAGCACGGAAGGAGAATCTAACACTGCCATTGGAAATGGATCTCTCAAAAATAATACAATTGGATCAAATAACACTGCAAACGGCGCACAAGCACTTTATAATAACACTGAAGGTAATTTTAATACAGCTGATGGTTCATTTGCACTTAATTCAAACTTAACAGGAAACAATAATACTGCTTTTGGATACCATGCAGGCAATAATATTACTACCGGTTCCAACAATCTTATTTTAGGAAGTTATGCTGTGGCATCTACTGCAACTATTAGCAATCAGGTTGTTCTTGGCAATTCTTCGATCACTACAATGTATTGTTATGGAGCTAAGGCTACAGGTCTTACCAGTGCAGGGACTTTGTGTGTAAATTCTGCCGGTCAGATAGGAATAGCATCTTCTTCACAACGTTATAAAAAAGACATTGTTCCTATAGAAATCAATACATCGCTTCTCTACAAATTAAAACCGGTTTCATTTACCTATATTAATGACGGCAGCCGTTCCTTTGGGTTGATTGCTGAAGAGGTGGATAAGGTAATTCCCCAGCTTGTTTTTTATAAAAAAGCCAAAGAGGTGATACCGGGAAGTACTTCAGAGGAAATGATACCGGAAGGAGTTCGTTATGAAAACCTGCCTACTCTTTTATTGGCAGAACTTCAAAAACAACATGCTATAATTGAAAATTTGCAAAAGCAGATTGATGAATTGAAAGCATTGAAAAATAAATAATCATTTTAATAATCAAAAACATGAAAAAACTAATTTTAATAATCAGTTTAATAACCTTCTGCTTCACAACGCAAGCACAGCTTAAACCCGATGTCGTAAACTCTTTAGGTGGCAGTGCGCAATATGCCGGTGGCTATCTTGCTTATTCTGTTGGGGAGCCCATCATTGGGACTGCAACGGGAACAACTACTACCATTTCTCAAGGATTCTTGCAAACTTGGCACTCACTAGCCAAAAGCATTTCGCTGAATCTTTATCTCGAAGGTTTATTCGATATTTCTTCCAGTAAAATGGTGGAAGCTCAGGATATTGATTGGGGCACAGGTTCCACTTTCCCTAAATATGGTGTAGGTATTGCCGATAGAATTCAGGTGGATTTGTTTGAAGAAAACCCGCCTTTTAATCCTGTTGGGGTTAGCATCAGTGGAATAGATTTATCTACCGATGGATTGGCTACTTTCCAAATATCCCCTACCAATAATGGAAACTATTATATCAGGGTGCGCACCCGCAATCATCTGGAGACCTGGACAGCCATTGCCGTTCCTTTCAACACGGCAACCATTGTATATGATTTCACCACCAACGCCCTGAAAGCCTATCAAGCTCCGGGAGGTTTAGACCCGCAAGTGATGGTTGGCGATAATTTGTATGCATTCTATCTTGGCGATTTGGATCAAAGCATGAGTGTGGATTTCGACGACTTCAATGTGTTTGAACCTTATTTGAATGAAGGTACTTACGGTTTCAACATTGCCGACTTCAATGGAAATGGTTTGGTCGATTTCGACGATTTCAACCTATTTGAACCGAGACTTAATGAGGGACCTTTCACCCAATATCCTGGGATGTAGGCGAAAGGCGAAAGGTGTTAGTAGGGTTTTAGGCGATTAGGTTTTTAAGGTGAAGCCAATGATCTATTAACTAAATAATCCATTAAATAAAAAAAGGTTTGTTCATCTGAACAAACCTTTTTTCTAACGCCTAATATCTAAGCAAGCACCATTACAACATTTAAGGTAGTAATTTCGCCATGACTTTTAATTTCTATATTATGTTCCTGTGTGACAAAGCCCGGTTTAATAAACCTTGCTTTATAGAAACCCGATTTTGTTTTAGGGCTTTGATATACGCCTTCCGGATTACTGTAAAAATCTTTAACATCGGCATCTACCAAATGCACTTTCACATCGGGCTCGGCCAGGTTAGTGCCGGCACGCGTGATGTTTCCTTTTAGTTGACCTTTATGTGTGTCTGCGGTGTCCTTGTTAGTATGAAAATATTGTTGGCTGAAAAAATCATCCAACTTCTTAGGTTGTCCTTTAAATAGTTTTGCTAAAGTCAGCAAATTATCAAATATCTGGTTTTCCCAAACTGCTTCCGCTTCTTCGCGGGTAGAGCGTGCTCCTTTGGTATCACCTATTTTGGTGGTTTGCAACAAACGTGAAACAGCATAATTAGTTTTGAAATTTTGATATTCGGTTAAAACACCTGCTCCGCCTGCTTCGGCAGTGTGGGCTGTAATAGCATCCACCAATATGCTAATATGAGTTTCGATATTACCTTTATTGGTCTTTTCGGTAATTTCCTGAACTCCTTGTGGGAAAAACACTATGTAAGCCGGAGATAAATTGAATTTAGTTGAAATAAAATATGAATTCAGTCGGCTCGTTCTGCTGCAAAAGTCTTCGATAATATTATCAACAATTTTTGTTTGCATCTTCTGAATTGCTAATTTTAAAGCTACATCCGTTATATCGCCAAAAAAGGCAGTATGTGCCGAAATGGTATCGGCAAGCATTTGGTCGTATTGATGATTGGTGTTTTGGGCAGTGGTTTTCCCAATAATGGCTTCACTTCCCAACTTTTTATCTTCGAACGATGCTATTGTTGTCGAAATCGGATTTTCAAAAAAGATTGTAAGATCAATCATAAGAATGGTGTTTAATTTTTTAGACAGCAAAAGTATTATTTATTTTTGATATATCATGCATAAACGATGCACTTGAAATATTTATATTGAGAATATTATTATTTTATTCTTCGATTCAGGTAGATAAATTGTGAATATCAGTATATAATCGAAATATTAAAGTTAATATACAAATGAAAATAATTATTAGTTTAGATTAGTTTTATTTATAATTATAGCTTAATCATTATTTTATGTAAAGAGCTTCAGTATTGTTTTCAACTAAATGAAGATATAGGCCACTGAGCCTCGGTGATACACTTGACGATATCGACATATAGTATACCGAGCCTCGGTGATGCACTTGACAATATCGGCATATAGTATACCGAGCCTCGGTGATGCACTTGACAATATCGGCATATAGCCGACCGAGCCTCGTCGATATAGTGCCCGATATCGGGGTATAGGCAACCGAGCCAAATTTATCAAATTTCGAAAAACACATATAAGCTCATATGCATTCAAGATAATCAACCAATATTCTACTAATGCTCAGTTTTCTAGGTGAAATATTAAATCAAAAAAAAGTTAAAAATAATTTGATTTTACATCCATTTTTTTTGTAATATTGCAATTGCATTTCGTATCCGCTTTTAATTAACACGAATTAATATGAAAACGATTTTTTTGTTTCTTGTCGGCATATTTTTGTTAGCCGAAACAATGTATGCACAAAGCCCTCATGCTATCAATTACCAGGGCTTAACCCGCGATAATAGCGGGAATGTTCTTTCAAATCAGATGGCATCAATACGCTTAAGCCTGCTGAAGTACAGTGCTTATGGAAAAGCTGTTTACAATGAAACCCATGGGCAAAGTAAGGATATATTAGGGCTGTTTTTGCAGAAAATTGATCAACGGACGATAATTTCAGGAAATTTCATCCAGATAAGCCAAAAAAATCATTCTTTTTATGTGAAAATTGAGATTGACGCAAACACCGGATCAAACTTACAATGGTTGAGCACTCACCAGTTTGAATCGAGTCCTTATACATTATTTTCCGCTGAAAATGGTTTGGAAAGCATACCCGGCAGAAACCACGCATTATGCAAGTCGGTCAAATCTATTCCAATACTTTGCAGTCAAACATAATACAATTTATCATTAAAATTCAGAACAAAATTATATTTAGCAACCAAAAAAATTCATCTCCATGAAACACATTTATTCATTCATCATCAGCATACTCCTGCTAAGTGCAACACTGTATGCTCAAACTCCCCAAGCAATCAACTATCAGGGAGTAGCCCGCGACAATAGCGGAAATGTTCTTTCTAATCAAACTATTTCGCTTCAACTGAGCATTCTTAGTGATAGCGCATTGGGATTAGTAATTTATATGGAAACCCACACCATAACAACCGATCGTTTTGGATTATTTTCTTTAATGATCGGACAAGGAAACCCAGTATTAGGTAGTTTTAGTTCAATTAATTGGGGGAACAATTTCCTTTATCTAAAAATCGAAATCGATCCAATGGGCGGAACAAACTATCAATGGGTAAGTACAAATCAATTTACTTCAGTTCCTTATGCATTATATGCTTTACAAAGTGGAACCGTCGGAGCAAGTGGAGCCACTGGTGCAACGGGAGCCACTGGAATACAAGGTAATCAGGGTTCAATCGGTATGACTGGGCCAACAGGATTACAAGGAATTCAAGGGATTCAAGGAATAAGTGGAAAGACTGGTGCAAGCGGAGCCACAGGTATTCAGGGTATTCAAGGGATTGCTGGAGTTACCGGACAAACAGGTGCCCAAGGTATTCAAGGAAACATCGGGGCTCAGGGTGCTCAAGGCGACAGGGGAATGACCGGACTGGCAGGAGCCAGCGGAGTATCTGGAACAAACGGAATTAATGGTGCTATCGGGATGACTGGTCAAACTGGTGCTCAGGGTATTCAAGGTATAGCAGGTGCTACCGGACAAACAGGTGCACAAGGGGTACAAGGAATACAAGGCGTGAGTGGAAAAACCGGAGCAAGCGGAGCAAGCGGTATTCAGGGAGTAGCCGGTGTTACTGGTCAGTCAGGAGTTCAGGGCATTCAGGGTATCCCTGGATTAACAGGACAAACAGGCGTACAAGGTATACAAGGTTTTGCAGGTATCACTGGATATACCGGAATACAAGGTATTGGAGGAATGACAGGTGCCACCGGTGCAAGTGGAATTAATGGAGTTGATGGAGCTATCGGGGCAACGGGTGCCACTGGCGCATTAGTTTCTGGTACATTTGGGCAAACATTATATTACGGCAGTTCGAACTGGGTGGCAAATAGTTTTCTTTATAACAACGGAACTAAAATCGGAATTGGAACGACAACACCTACTTCCACATTTCAAATAAGTAATGGAAGTGCAACTTCTTTTGCTGTTGAAACCCCATCGTCAATGACCGGTTCTTTCAATACTATTGCAGGAACAGGCGCAGGAACGGGGTTGCAAAGCGGTATGTTTAATACTTTTTTTGGCTTTTATGCAGGTTCTGCAAATACCACAGGTAGTTCAAACACAGCCATGGGATATTATTCATTGTTAAATAATACTACAGGATATTCCAATACAGCAACAGGAGCATCATCACTTAACTATAATACAACCGGATTTAATAATGTAGCTGATGGTTTTGCAGCTTTGTATCTTAATACTACAGGGAGTAGTAATGTTGCTATTGGGAAATCAGCATTATCAAGTAATATAACAGGAAATTCAAATACAGCCTGTGGTTATCAATCGCTTCAGGCAAATACAACAGGTCATGATAATGTCGCAAATGGTTCAATAGCTCTTTATTCAAATACTACCGGCATCTATAATACCGCTTTAGGCTCAAACGCTCTTAATAAAAATACAATAGCCTCGAATAATACTGCGTGTGGATATTCGGCACTGAATTTAAACACTACCGGGGATAATAATTCTGCTTTTGGTTCAGGCGCTTTATTAAATAATACAAACGGATATGATAATGCTGCATCAGGTTATACGGCACTTAATGCAAACACTACGGGTTACTATAATGCTGCATTCGGATCCCAAGCTTTGTTAGGCAATACAATAGGGCATGACAATACCGCATTAGGCTACTCTACATTAAGTAGCAATACAGAAGGTTATTGGAATACTGCAATTGGATCATTAGCCCTCTGGAATAACACAACAGGAACCGCCAATACGGCTTCGGGCTATGAGGCGCTTAGAGACAATACTACGGGAAGTAATAACACAGCCTCAGGTATTAATGCTCTGGTTATTAATACAACAGGAAATGTAAATACTGCAATGGGTGCAAGCTGCCTTGCTGCAAATACAACCGGAGCCGGAAATGCTGCTTTTGGAAATAATGCACTTTTAACAAACAGCACCGGAGGTGATAATGTTGCTGTTGGTAACGAGGCATTGTATTCAAATACAACTGCATATTATAATACGGCTGTTGGCTCACACGCTCTCCATAATAATACCACCGCATCGAATAATACTGCTGTTGGTTATTCCGCACTTTATTCGAATACTACAGGTGATTATAACTCAGCATTCGGACATGGATCTATGCTAAATAATTCGACCGGTTATTCAAATGCTGCACTGGGATACCAGTCATTAGCAGCAAATACAACGGGTTATTGGAATACGGCAGTTGGTTCAGAAGCTCTTTATACTAATACAACAGGATTCTCGAATTCTTCATTCGGTTTTATATCTCTATTATCCAACACTACCGGTCATGATAATACCGCTTGTGGAACAAAAGCACTTTATAATTCAACAACAGGCATAAATAATACAGCAATAGGATCATTAACACTTTTTGAAAACACTATCGGATATGACAATACGGCTTTGGGTTATGCTTCATTAGGAGGCAATACAACCGGTTATTGGAATACTTCAGTAGGATCACAAGCACTTGCTTTTAACACAACAGGACTTGCCAATACTGCTTCAGGGTATCAGGCTCTAAATAGGAATACTACAGGAAGTAATAATACAGCAACCGGTATTAATGCTCTAACGAATAATACCACTGCAAATGGTAATACTGCAATGGGTGCAAGCACCCTTTCTACAAATACAACAGGAGCAGGAAATGCAGCATTTGGAAATTCGGCTCTAACAGTAAACAGCACCGGAGGAGATAATGTGGCTATGGGCAACGAAGCATTGTATTCAAATACAACGGCAAATTTTAATACTGCTATAGGTTCACATGCACTCCATAATAATACAACAGCAACGAATAATACTGCATGTGGTTATTTTGCCCTTAATTTAAATACTTCGGGTACTTTCAATTCAGCATTTGGTTCAGGCGCTTTGCTAAACAATACCACTGGGCATGATAATGCAGCTTCCGGTTATTATGCCCTTGTTACTAATACTACGGGTATTTATAATTCAGCATTTGGTTCTGCTGCTTTACAAGCCAATACATCAGGGCAATCAAATGCTGCCTTGGGTGATTGGTCATTGTCCTCTAATACCATAGGAAATTACAATACTGCTGCCGGCGGGCAATCGCTAAATTTTAATACGACAGGAAGTAATAATACTGCCACAGGTTTTAATGCTCTACTTAATAATACAACCGGTAGTTCAAACACAGCAATTGGATATTATGCCCTTTCCTCCAACACCAATCGCAGCAATCTGGTAGCAATTGGTGATTATGCTTTATCAAATAATGGTTATGGGGCAAACCAATCTTATCATGCAATAAATAATACAGCAGTAGGTTCAAGTGCTCTAAATGCAAATACTACCGGGGGCAATTGCACTGCAACAGGCTACCAGGCTTTGACTGCAAGCACTACCGGCTATTATAATACAGCAAATGGTTCGCAGGCAGGCTTAAATACCAATGGTGGTTCAAGCAATACTTATATGGGATATCAGGCAGGCATGGCAAACATTACAGGCGACAATAATGTTTGCATAGGCGCATTCACAAATGTTGGCGCATCAAACATTGCTAATGCAACCGCTATAGGTTATAATGCCTCTGTTAATACCAGCAATAAAGTGGTTATTGGTAATTCAAGCGTTACCACTATTGGGGGTTATGCCCCATGGACAACTTACCCTTCTGACAGCCGCTTGAAAAAGGATGTAAAAGAAACTGTACCCGGTTTATCATTTATTCTTAAATTGCGCCCCATAACTTACTATATGGATATGGATGCTATTGCTTCTGCTCTAAAAACTCCTGATGACCTGCGTTTGAAAGATGCCGAAAAAATAAAAGGTGACATGCTTCAAACCGGTTTCATCGCCCAGGAAGTTGAAAAAGCAGCACAGGATTGCGGCTATGATTTCAGCGGAGTGGACAAACCTAAAAACGAAAACGATTTCTATGGTTTGCGTTATGCCGAGTTTGTTGTACCTCTGGTTAAAGCAATGCAGGAACAACAACAACAAATCACTGATTTGAAAAAAATCATCGAACAACAACAGCAACAAATAGAATTACAACAACAACAAATAGGCCAATTGCTTAAGAAATAACCAAATAAATCCACTCAAAGAAAAACCAATTTTATACTTTATAATTGTATAGTGTTATAGTTAATTATTCAGTTGGGCGATCCAAAATCGCGACTTTTACAGGAATAATAAATATATTTCCAAAGATTTCTTTCAATCTTAGGGGTTGATTTTAAAGAGCAACTCAAGTTTCTAAACATATATTACTTGAATTCAGCAAGAAATTTTATACTATAAAATGTAATTCTATGATATAGATTAGCAAACAATTTCAGTGGGTAACAAATTCGACATGATAGGGCAGTTGTGGCAATAGAGATCGAAGCGCGAAAGCACTTTGTT
>JBAWXL010000185.1:0-9299 GCA_037144095.1 Bacteroidota bacterium | reverse complement strand
TCATCAATAATTTGACAGTTACGGTCAACGACTTTATAACCTCTGTCAATAACTTGACAGGAGTTATGAAGGACTTGACAGCCCGTGTCAACTCCTTCATAGAAGATGTCAATTACTTGGCAGCCCTTAACAACGACTTGACAGTCCCAGTCAGGTGTCATTTTTCTTGATTTGATTAAAAACAACTCAGACGAATATTTTGGAATTTGAAAACGGAAGTACAACATGAAAAAAATAATTAAACTGAAAATTCCGATAGTCTTGAAATTTCACCTATAGTAAGCATTTGGATAGATTATAAGATAAGTTGGAAATATATTTTGAGTTTTGAACATACATACCGATATAGCTTACTTAAAAAACATGAACACTTAGTTTACTGCCTATTGTGGAGCGTCAGTTTAAATCTTACTTGTGGCAATTCATTTAAATAAATTTTATTTTAAACCTTTTTATAACCTTGAACGTTTAGTTAAGCAATACATTAAAAGCAGTATGCAATTCTATATCGATAATACAATAAATTCAATTTCTCATAGTTTTCAACTCACACATTATATGTGTTTAAGAAGGAATAATTTGTTTATAAAATATATTTTCTTAATTTTGCAACCCTTTTCAAAATCATAAAAAGGTGAAAGATACTCTTAAACAATTCGTTATACCCTTTAGTGGGCTTAAGCTAGGAAACTATGCGTATCAATTCATACTTGATAACACGTTCTTTGAATATTTTGAAAATGAAGATATTAAGGATGCAAACGTAATAGTTGATTTGCAATTTGAGAAAAAGCCGAATATGCTAATACTCGACTTTTCATTGCAGGGAAGCTATAATGTAACATGCAGCCGTTGCTTGCAAAACTATGACCAGACAGTTGATGGCGAAGAACGTATTATCGTTAAATTTGGCAAAGAAAATGAAGACGAACCGGATATCATTTTTCTTCCTTTTGCCGAATCAAAAATAGATGTTCGAAATGTGCTGTATGAAATAGCTATTCTATTGTTGCCAATGGTTTATGTGCATCCTGAAAATGAAATTGGAATTTCACAGTGCGATCCTGAAATGTTGCAAAAACTTTCAGAGCTCTCACCTAAAAATAAACCTGATTCCCAGTGGGATCAGCTAAAAAATTTGTTGAATTAAATAATTAAAATAAACCATGCCAAATCCAAAACATAGGTTTTCTCAAACCAGAACCAGAAAAAGAAGAACTCACGATAAAGCAATTGCACCAGTTGTAATGTCTTGTACAAATTGCGGTTCACCGGTGGAGTATCACCATATTTGCAACGAATGCGGTTATTATAAAGGCAAACCGGCTATTGATAAAGTAGCTAAAGCAAAATAATTTTGCTCAGCTTTGTATCGAAAACATTCATTTGCATTTTATATGCAACTGAAGTTCTACAATAGTATTAAAATCTCAACAACTATTTCTAACAAAATTAGAATGTTTTTTGTTTTATTCTAAACCGTTTTATGTGCAATTATATTTTCATATTGATTAAAATTAATTCGCATTCATATTTGATTAATAATTTTAATTTTGTCCCCTGAAATCCCCATTTGCATTAATTGATAATAACGAAAAGTCAAATGAACAAAATTAAAGCAGCAATTACTGGAGTGGAAGCTTATCTTCCACCCTACATACTTACTAACGAAGAAATCAGTAAAATGGTTGACACTTCCGACGAGTGGATTATGACGCGAATTGGAATTAAAGAGAGAAGAATCCTTCGCGAAGACGGTATGGCTACCTCTGACATGGGAGCAGAAGCTGTAATTAAATTGCTGAAAAAAACCAACACATTAGCCGAAGAAATTGATTTGGTCATTTGCGCTACAGTGACACCTGACATGCAATTCCCCGCAACAGCAAATATTATTTCAGATAAAGCAGGAATTAAAAACGCTTTTAGTTTTGATGTGAATGCCGGCTGTTCGGGTTTCCTTTTTGCATTATCTGTGGCAACAAAATATATAGAATCAGGCAGTCATAAAAAAGTAGTTTTGATAGGAGCTGAAAAAATGTCCTCCATTGTTGACTATACAGATCGTGCAACTTGTCCTATTTTTGGTGATGCGGCCGCTGCCGTATTGCTCGAACCTGACACGACTGGCAATGGTGTTATTGACTCAATTTTACATTCAGATGGTGTAGGGCGAAAACATTTACATCAAAAAGCCGGTGGTTCGATGAAACCTTCTTCAATTGAAACAGTGAATAATAGAGAACATTTTATTTATCAGGAGGGTCAACCTGTTTTTAAATGGGCTGTAACCTGCATGGCAGATGTTGCCGTTGAAATGATGGAAAAGCATAACATTACTCCCGAGGACCTTTCCTGGTTAGTTCCTCATCAAGCCAACATGCGAATTATTGAAGCTACTGCCAATCGCATGAAACTTGATAAATCAAAGGTGATGATTAATATTCAACGTTATGGTAACACCACCGCTGCCACTTTGCCACTTTGCCTTTGGGAATGGGAAAAAGAACTTAAAAAAGGAGACAAAATTATTCTTGCCGCTTTTGGTGCAGGTTTTACCTGGGGAGCCACTTATTTGAAGTGGGCTTACGACCCTTCTTAATCCCTTTTTTTTATTTTTATTCTGTGAAATCATCCCTTTTCGGGATTTTACATTAATTTTGTGTGATACAAAGATCACATAAATATTCTTTAGTTTGATAACTCCTGCAACTATACAAACGGTAATAGAAACTGCCCGCATCGAAGAGGTGGTGAGCGATTTCATTACCTTGAAGAAACGTGGAGCCAACTATTTGGGACTTTGTCCTTTTCATAACGAAAAAACTCCCTCTTTCACAGTTTCCCCGGCAAAAGGTATTTTTAAATGTTTTGGTTGCAGCAAAGGAGGGAATTCCATCAACTTTGTGATGGAACATGAACATTATTCTTACCCTGAAGCCATACGTTTTCTTGCCCGAAAATACAATATTGAAATTGATGAAGAGGTGCAAACAGCTGAAAGCATTGAAATGGCAAGCGAAAAAGAAAGCCTTTTCAATGTTTTGACTTTTGCTCAGAAACATTATTCTCATGTCTTACTTGAAACAGAAGTTGGCAAGGCTATTGGCTTAGCTTATTTTAAAGAAAGAGGTTTCAGAGAAGATGTTATTCAAAAGTTTCAGTTGGGATTTTCGCCAAATAATTCAAATGAACTTATTGAAAATGCTTTTCAGAATGGATACCAAAAAGATGTTATTCTAAAAGCAGGTCTTGCAATTGAGAAAAACAATATGCTCAGCGATCGTTTTCATGATAGAGTGATTTTCCCCATACATAATATTACCGGACGCGTGGTGGGTTTTGGGGGAAGAATTTTAACTTCCGATAAAACAAAAGCAAAGTATATCAACTCTCCCGAAACGGAAGTTTATAATAAAAGCAAGATTTTATATGGATTATACTTTGCGAAAAACTCCATCATCTCAGAAAATAACTGCTATTTGGTAGAAGGATATACGGATGTGATTTCATTTCATCAATCAGGAATTGAAAATGTAGTAGCTTCATCGGGTACTTCGCTCACTATTGAGCAAATTAAATTGATACATCGCTATACTCCGAACATAACTATATTATACGATGCTGATGCGGCTGGAATTAAAGCTTCTTTTCGCGGAATTGATTTGATTTTGGAAGAGGGAATGAATGTGAATGTGGTTTCATTTCCAGAAGGAGAAGACCCCGATTCGTTTGCAAGGAATAATCGTCCGGCTGTGGTTAAGGAATTTATCCATAAGAATGCAACTAATTTCATTTTATTTAAAACATCCCTTTTATTAAAAGAAACACAGGGAGACCCCACAAAGAAAGCATCGCTGATTAAAGATATCGTAAACGATATTTCTCTTATCCCTGACGGAATTTCACGTAATTTATTTATCAGAGAATGTAGCCAGTTGTTCGATATGTCGGAGCAAACTCTAATGAACGAATTGAATCGTTTGTTGAGAAAAAAGTTTGTAAAAGCAGCCGATATCAAAGATGATGTGCTACCTGAAGGTGAATATCCGATAGAAAATCAAACAATAGAAAATGTAAATTCGATTGATTTTCAGGAAAAGGAACTGATACGCATTTTGCTCAACTATGGATCACACCAAATTATTGCACACCGATTGGATGAAAAAGATTTACCTGAAGAATATCAGGTAAGCATTAGTGAATTTATTATTTACGATCTCAGAGATGATGGTTTGACTTTCGAAAATCCATTGTATGCTTCAATATTAAATGAGTTTGCCTCTTGTATTGAGCAGAATTTTTTTCCTGATAATAATTATTTTACTTCTCATCCAGATGAAGAAATAGCGAGGTTGGCAGTAGATATGATGAGTACTCCTTACCAAATTAGCGAGAATTGGATGAAATTTGGAATTCATGTGCCCCTTGAAAACGAAACGGAAATTCTGACCAGTTTAGCAACAAGGGTTTTGTTTTCATTCAAAACCCGGAAAGTGGAAGCTTTGTTGAGCGAAAAGCAAAACATGCTGAAAGAAGTTAGCTTGGATGATAACGATTTACAATTAATCCTTTTCGAAATTAAACAACTTCAAACCATACGAAATCAATTGTCTTTTGAGTTGCAAAGAACTATTTCAAAATGAAATATTTTTTTCTGACTCTCGCTTTCTTTTTAGCCACGGCTTGCATTCAGGCTCAAGAGGTATTAATTAATGGCTCGGATATGTGCCATATAGCCGAGAAAGAGGAGTACGCTTTTGCTAATAGGCAGAGTTTCCCGAAAAGCCCTTTCACAAATTACAACCTTAATTATTATCAAATTAAACTTTCGATTAATCCCGACACATTATATATTTCGGGAAGTGTAACTTCTTATTTTAAAATTATTGAAGCTAACACTACTCAAATCGGTTTTGATTTAACCAATGATTTGACAGTTGATTCGGTTACTTCTGCCAATCATCAGCTTTCTTTTGTTCATACTTCCGACAAAAAAATAATGATTACGCTTTCGGCAATGCATCAAATTGGAGAAACAGATTCGCTTTGCATCCATTATCATGGTGTTCCCCTTTCGGGTCAGGCAAATGGAACTTTTCACAAATCGTTTCATGGGGATAGTATTCCTATTATTTGTTCCTTATCCGAACCTTATGGGTCGAGCGATTGGTTCCCATGCAAGGATGATTTGAATGATAAGATTGATTCGCTCGATATGTGGGTGACCACACCACCACAATACCACGCTGCCGGTAATGGTTTGTTGGTTGATTCAGTTCTAAGTCCTTCTTTCGCTATTTGGCATTGGAAGCATCGTTATCCTATTGCCACGTATTTGATTGCAGTTTCTGTTACAAATTATGCTCAGTTTTCGCAATATGTGTATGCCGGAAACGATTCAATTGAGATTCTAAATTATGTTTATCCCGAAAAACTTCAGGAAATTGAAGATGAATTGTGGTACACTCCTTCCATCATGTGGGTTTTTAATAATACCTATTGTTTATATCCGTTTAGCAAAGAGAAATACGGACATGCCCAGGCAAGCATCGGGGGTGGAATGGAACATCAAACCATGACCTTTTTGGGATATTTTAACTACGGCATCATTGCTCACGAAATGGCTCATCAGTGGTTTGGCGATTATATTACCTGCGGAAGTTGGCACGACATCTGGCTGAACGAAAGTTTTGCCACCTATTCGGTGGGGCTGATGCTCGAATGGCAGCCCGACAATTTTAAGGGTTGGCGCAAAGAAGCTCTCGACAATATTTTGTCGCTGCCCGATGGTTCGGTGTATGTTTACGACACAACGCTTTCGGCAAGAATTTTCGATTATCGATTATCGTATCAGAAAGGTGCCATGGTGATTTATATGCTCCGAACCATGGTAGGCGACAGTGTTTTTTATGCCGGGCTTCATCAATATCTTTTTGATTCTACCCTGAAATATGGCTTTGCTTATACTTCCGATTTTAAAAATCATATTGCGCAAAGCAGCGGTATCAATCTCGACAATTTTTTTAATCAATGGATTTATGGTGAGGGCTATCCCGATTTCACGATTGATGCCACCCAATATAACGATAAGAGGCTTGAACTCCGCATCAGGCAGCATCCAAGTCATCCTTCGGTTTCGTTTTTTAAATTGAATATTCCTATTAAATTAAAAGGTGTCAATTGCGAAATGAAAGTTCAATTGAGTCCCGATTCATTGTCGCAGGTGTTTTATTTTCAGCCCGAATGTTGGCTTGATAGTATTATTTTCGACCCCGATTTTCAAATTATTGCCCGAGCCGACACCATCCGTCTTAGGGTGGAAAGGGATTATAGCAACGAACCACTAACTATTTTTCCGAATCCTGCAGAGAATCTAATTACGATAAACCGTGCCATTGGCGATATTTCTCATATAGAAATCTATGACGTTGGCGGGCATAAGGTTTTTTCGGAAGCTATCCAGTATCCTTCTTCTGAAAACATCAATATCGACATCAGCCGTTTCGCTAAAGGAATTTATATGATGAAATTAAAAATCAGGAATGTGTTTTATTATTATAAAATTGCAAAAACTTAGGTGTTTAGACATTTAGCTGTTTAAACTTTTAGGGAAATCATTTTTGCTTAGAATTTCAAAGGAATATTCTTTTTCAAGATAATATTCGATAAAGCGGGGCAGGGCATATATCATATTCTGATATGCTTTGAAATGGTCGTGAAAGACCACTATCGAACCCAGGTTTGTATGTTCGATTACATTTTTCAGGCAGGCTTCGGGCAAAAGACTTTTTTTGAAATCATAACTCAACACCGACCAAAGCACGATGCAGTATTGTTTTGAAAGATGCCTTGCCTGCCGCGGACTTATCTTCCCATAAGGCGGGCGAAACAATTCAAAAGGATGAAGCTGATTGCATTTTTCAATATTATCAAAATATGTTTTATTATCCGTTTTCCATCCCTTAAGATGATTGAAGCTGTGATTTCCTACAGCATGTCCCGCATTAAGTATTGCCTGAAATTCATCAGGATGTTTGGTGATGTTTTCGCCAACACAAAAAAAAGTAGCCTTAACGTTATACTGTCTTAGCAACTCTAATATTATAGGAGTGATATCCTCAGTAGGGCCATCATCAAAAGTCAGATAGATTTTTTTTTCTTTAGTGGGAACCTGCCAATACATCGCCTCCGGCAGCAGCCACCGCATGAAAAGGGGAGGAGTCACAAACATGGGGCAATGAGCAATAAGGTGGGATTTTTAAGCCCCAAGTCCCAAATTTCAAATTTCAAGCCCCAAGTGTGGCATTTCAAATTCAGTGATACAAACTCAAAGATTGATAAATCTAATCTCTTTCCCATTGTCAAAAGTTATGGATTTGCACCTTGGAATTTGGGTCTTGGAATTTGGGACTTTGAATTTGAAATTTGGATCTTGGGTCTTATTTCTTCTCTCCCCGTTTTCCGTATCCGGCTTTCCCCAAGAGGGCAAACATATTGTTTTTGTAGTCTTCTACACCCGGTTGGTCGAAAGGGTTTACGTCCAACACATATCCGCTGAGGGCGCAGGCAAATTCGAAGAAATAAATCAATTGTCCGAGATAATATTCGTTGATTTTGGGTATCGAAATCCGAATGCAGGGCACACCCCCATCCACATGGGCAAGCTGAGTGCCTTTTTCGGCAAGGTGGTTGATTTCGATGAGCGACTTTCCGGCCATAAAGTTAATGCCATCGCGATTGACCGCATCGACCGGAACTTCTAACGGATTGTGCGCTTCGTCAACCGAAAGCACCGTTTCGAACAACACCCGCATGCCATCCTGAACATATTGTCCCATCGAGTGAAGGTCGGTGGTGTAGCTCACAGCGGCAGGGAAAATTCCGCGGTGTTGCTTGCCTTCGCTTTCGCCAAAAAGCTGCTTCCACCATTCGCTGAAATACGTCAGATAAGGCTCGAAATTCACCAGCAATTCGATGGCTTTTCCCTTGCGATATAAGGCATTGCGGGCAGCCACATAGAGGGCAGCCGGATTTTTCTCATACAGGGGACTTTCTTTGAGTTGCACTTCCATATCGAGGGCTCCCTGCATCAGTTGGCGGATGTCGAAACCGGCAAGGCAAACGGGCAACAAGCCCACGGGCGTAAGTACTGAATAGCGCCCACCCACATTGTCGGGAATCACGAAAGAGGGGTATCCATCCTCGTCAGCCATTTGTTTCAATGCGCCCTTTGATTCGTCGGTTATGGCAATAATTCGCTGAGCAGCATCGGTTTTTCCATATTTATTTTCGAGATGTTTTTTCAACATGCGGAAAGCAATTGCCGGCTCGGTGGTGGTGCCCGATTTCGAAATCACCACCAGCGAATAGTCTTTTTTATCCAACAAATCGAGCAAAGCCACCAGATAATCCTGACTCAACTGATGACCGGCATACACTATCGTGGGTTTGTTTTGCTTCAAATAAGCAAAAGGATCTTGCAGCGCTTCAATCAAAGATTTTGCACCCAGATAAGAGCCTCCGATGCCAATCACCACCACCACTTCCGAACAGTCGGCCAGCTTCCGGGCAGCCTTTTCAATCTTCAGCAAAGCATCGTCAGGCGTGCCCGAAGGGAGGTCGAGCCAGCCCAAAAAACTGTTGCCTTTTCCCTGGCGATTGATGAGTAAAGTATGTTGCAACGCAATGTCGCCTTGCATTTGTTGAATTTCTTCCTCCGAAACGAAGGATGAAATGGAATCGATTTCTATGTTTAGTTTATTCATTTGAGGATAAAAGGTTTATCAAATTATTCAAATCAGATTTCAAAGGTTTTTATTTGGATACAAATTATTTTCTGTGTTTAATGATGAATTCTTCATAGTCAACAATTTCTTCATTATTAACTTGTTGAATTCCATCTAATATTTCTTCTTTTTGCGATTCAGGCAAGGTATTCCAAAAATCTTCCTGTTGTTTTTTCTTTAAATTATCTTCTAATAATATTAAATTTTCAGGTTTAATTGAGTCGAAAATTGGCTTCATAAGATGCGGTCTATTGGATTAATCCTCCAAATAATTTTTCTACAAAAATAAGAATAATCTTGTAAAGAATGCACTTGCTCAAAATTCAAGAATAAAAAGCCCTGCAGCCAGCGTTCGCTTTAAATGATTTAATTTGAAAAAGAAAAGAGAAGAATTCGGAGAAATTCCTGAAAATTTAGCTATAACACAGAAATACAATAGTTTAATCCTAAAATTGAAAATCGAAATCCTGGAATAAAAAATTGAAATCCTAGGATTTAAAATTGTAATCC
>JBAWXL010000184.1:0-9414 GCA_037144095.1 Bacteroidota bacterium | reverse complement strand
ATGATCTATTGGGTACTTTATGCCTTGATTCTAAACTTAATGTTATATATGAGACGGCTCCGCCAGTAATTAGCTGACAGGGAGAGCCCTTCGCAGTTGATTAACAAATGTAGCTCACCAAAACATTCGTTTCATTGTTCTATTTTTTTAGCATTTGCTATTTTGTTATTTTGATTTTATAACCTTAAAATCCTTTATTTTAGAATTTCCTGATTTTACCGTCAAATAATATACCCCGTCAGGGAAGGCTGAAAAATCAATGGTTGAAATATTCGTGAAATTCATTATTATTTTTCCTTCGGCATTGCTGCAAATTAACTGCAAATCATTATCTCCTTTAAAAAGTCCGCTTAAATTCAGCTTCCCATTTGTTGGATTGGGATAAACAACAATTACTTCTTTTGAATTGTCCCTATCGTTAATACCATTAATGTTTACATTCACACTAACTGATGCAGTGTCGGAGCATCCTAAAGCGGTATTTGTTATTTTAACAATATAGGTAGCAGTGGAGCTTGGTGATAAACTTGGATTTTGAACTGAAGATGAAAAACCTACCGGAATTGAAGTCCATGAATACGTATAAGTCGGATTGGTTTCAGTTACTGAAGTTGCAGAAGAATTTAGGGTTATGGGAGTCCCCATTGATATTTGTGTTGACGAAGCACTTGCTGTTGCAATAGGTCCTCTTACATAGCATTTTGAATAGCGGTAAGCCTTAGCAACTTGTCCGCCCGGATTGAATCTCCAAATAATATTGCCACTTTGATTTACTTCAATAATACTATCGGCAAAAGATAAACAAACTAAAGAATTGCCATTATTCAACTGCTGAGTACTTCCTTCATTTGTTGAAGAAGTATCGGCTGTATAAAGCCAAGAATAGTTTGTAGGTCCATAAGCAGAACCAAGTGTTAAATTATAATTATAGCCATTGTAAGGAGGAGAGAAAACATCCACTGCAGATCTACCACCAAAACCCCCCTTATTATTAAAAGCCCCCAAATAGTTGGGAAAGTAAGGATTATCAGCGGATATCCAATGTGCATCGTGCACTACATTTAAAAATGCCGTGCCGGTTGCCTCATATGAAGCCGGATTTCCCCATCTATATATTATGTCTCCTCCATGTCCCGAATTTCCCCCTGTATGTCCAGCCGCTTCTGCTGTAGTCGTACTATGATCAATAACAAAAACCTCACTGAAAGTAAAAGAACTAAAAGTTATTTGGTCGAGTGCAGCATTATAATCAATCCCATTCATATGGCAGAAATCACGTGAAGTATTATAATTTATATTTAATAACTGGGGATTATTGACTATGGATGAAACATAATTATCTTTTGAAGCATTATAATTCTGGCACACATGATCCCAAAGATGCCATTCCCATACTATTGTTCCACTTGTTGGACCAGTGGGATGTACTTCAAGGATTTTATCCACATTTTCTGCTTGGTTTGCAGAAGATCCGGCTTGAGCCACTTGGGCTGCAGTCTTAACTTCCATTGCAATCATAAGCACATTGCCATTTGGCATGGGACAAATATCATGATGTATAATATTTGTAGAATCAGAATAAACAAAATCCCAAGTTATATTACCGTTCCAGTCAGCTTTTTGAACCTTCCCCGTTGTGGGTCCATCATGAAGAACAGCTCCTTGGTAACTAATAGTTCTCACGAGAGTATCTCCAGGAGTTAGATAGACAGAAAAGCCAGTTTTTGAATTGGTAGGGAAAGTCCAGGTTTTGTAAATAGTATTGTTAGTATCGACCAAGTAAACGTTATTATTGCCTTGAACACTATACAAGGTATAAAGTCCCCACTTTTGTGCATTTATATTTATGCAAGCAAGGAGTAATAGTATCGTAAATATTTTTTTCATTTTTTATATTATTCTAATTAGTTAGACAATCGCCATTATTAATTCTGCAGCTTTTAAAAATAATCAATTTAAAAAATGAGCAATGAAGGAACTCTGACCTACACCCTTTTCAGAAATTAATCTACAAAGATATAAAATATTTAAGATTTTCGAAGATTAAATAATAATAGGGCTAATTCATTTTTTAAACTATCATTAGCATGAGAATATAAACACAATAGAAAATATCTTTACTAGTTAATCCCTAAAATGATTAAAATTCATTTAGAAAAGCCCACTGTTTCAAGTAAATAAAGCGATTCAGTTCAGTTAATCATAGGATTTATCATTCTATTTTAATAGCATTTGCTGAATGCAATTTCCTACTTAAGTAGCAAATGATTGTTTAGGTGATTAAAATCATCTCTTAAGAATTGCCCTTTCTCACCATCAGCTCCAATGCTTTTTCAACAATATGTTCAGCAGTAAGACCATATTTTTGCATTAATTCATCAGCTTGTCCTGATTCACCAAAACTGTCCTTAATTCCTATCATTTCAATAGGAACAGGGTGATGCTTCACAACGGTTTCGGCTACCAAACTTCCTAAACCACCTGTGATTTGATGCTCTTCTGCAGTCAATATTGCACCGGTTTCGCGGGCTGCTTTAATGATTGCTTTTTCATCAGCAGGTTTAAGTGTATGCATATTAATGACTCTCACATGAAATCCTTTTTCTTTCAACATATAAGCAGGTCTTAGCGATTCCCAAACCAAATTTCCGGTTGCAATGATGCATAAGTCATCGCCGGAGTGTAATTCCTGAGAAGTGCCAATATCAAAACACATGTTTTCATCAGTAAAATCAGGAACAGCTTCTCTACCAAAACGAATATAAACGGGGGAGTTAGTTTGTTCTATTGCAGCTATAACAGCTAATTTTGTTTGTGTGGCATCGCAAGGAGAAAGAATGGTCATATTAGGGAGGGAGCGCAAAACCGCTATATCTTCTAAAGCTTGATGAGTAGCTCCATCAGGTCCAACAGAAATGCCGGCATGAGCACCTCCTATAATGACATGAAGATTATTATAACAAACACTCACTCGGATTTGATCCGTTGTTCGAAGGGCAGAGAAAACAGCATAAGTTGAAAAGACAGGGATTTTATTGCTAAGTGCTAAGCCTGCAGCTACTCCCATACAATTTTGTTCGGCTATGCCAAATGAAAAAAACCTTTCAGGGAAGCAATCTTTAAATAAGTTTAAGCCAACCGAGGTGGTGATGTCTGCTCCCAAAACAATTACATTTTCATTTCCCTTCCCTCCTTCTAATACGCCTTCACCAAAACCTACCTTAGGAGATTTATTTCCTTTATTTATATAATGATGCATGAATCAGGATTGAATTTGATGAATAAAATCTGCTGCTTCGTCGGTAGAAGGCGCTTTGCCATGCCATTGATAGTTCCCCTCTATGTTTTTAACACCTTTACCCATTAATGTATTAGCGATAATTACGGATGGTTTGCTTAAGGAATGAGTGGCTGTTTCAAATGCAATATCAAGTTCTTCAAAATTGTTTCCATTACACTGAATAACATTCCATCCAAAGGCTTTAAATTTATCAGCCAAAGGTTCTAACTCCATAACACTCTCAGTATTGCCATCAATTTGGCAATAATTTCTATCAATAATAGCTATAAGTCGATTCATTTGGTAATGAGAAGCAGACATTGCAGCTTCCCAACAAGAACCTTCCTGCAATTCACCATCTCCTAAAACACAAAACACCCGATATTCCTTTTTATCAATTTGAGCAGCTAATGCCATGCCAACAGCAACGGATAATCCTTGACCTAAAGAGCCTGAAGAAATTTCTATGCCGGGCAAACCATGATTTTTTCCGGGATGTCCTTGCAAGCGCGAGTTTAGCTTTCTTAATGTCAGTAATTCTTCAAGAGGAAAATAACCTGAATGAGCTAAGGTTGCATATAAAACAGGAGCCACATGTCCTATTGATAAAATAAGCCGGTCTCTTTCACTCCAATTAGGTTCGTTTGGACGATGGCGCAGTGTTTTGAAATATAATTGAGTGAATACATCTGCTAAACCCAGAGAGCCTCCTAAATGTCCACTTCCCGCAGCAACAAGGCTTTTAACAATATCAATCCGAATGTTTTTTGCTATTTCTTTTAATTGAGTTTTGGTCATTATTTTGCAAAACTATTTTCATAAGGCGTTCTATTGATGATAGAACGACCCAAGGTTATTTCATCAGTATATTCAAGTTCATCTCCAAAAGCAATTCCACGGGCAATTACACTTATTGAAACTGCAAAGGATTTGAGCTGTTTATAAATGTAAAAGTTGGTGGTATCTCCTTCGATGGTAGTGGGTAAAGCTAAAATAACTTCATTTACCTTTCCTTTTGAGATTTTATCCACCAGGGTTTGAATGTTTAATTCGCCTGGGGAAATGCCATCCATAGGTGAAATCACTCCACCTAAAATATGAAAGTGACCATTAAATTGCGAAGTGTTTTCAATTGCCAATACATCTCTAATGTCAGAAACCACACAAATAATAGATTCGTTTCGGCTGGGATTTGAACATATTCCGCAAAATTCTGAATCGGAAATATTATGGCAAGATTGACAATACATCACTTCATTGCGCATTTTTATGATACTTTCACCTAACATTTGAGCCTCTTGTTTATCTTGTTTCAAAAGATGAAGTGCCAGACGCAACGCTGATTTTTTCCCAATGCCCGGAAGTCGGGAAAAAAGCTGTACAGTGGTTTCCAATAAGTGGGAAGAATAGTTTTCTACCTGAATCATTATTTTAAAAGGTTTAGGAGTATATGGTCGAAGTGCTGCTTCTTTTATTAATTTTGCCAGTACAAAAATACACTAAATTCAATTTCAACCAACAAATAAACATGAGCGGAATACTAATCTTTCTTATTTTCATGCTGTATACTATTATGCTGTTTGTTGTTACGTGGATTACTGCACGTAAAGCAAATAACGAATCATTTTTTATCGGGAACAAAACTTCGCCCTGGTATGTGGTAGCTTATGGTATGATTGGGGCTTCACTTTCTGGTGTAACCTTTATGTCGGTTCCGGGATGGGTGAAAGACACTCAGTTCTCTTATATGATGGTGGTTTTTGGATATCTTATCGGTTATTTTATTATTGCCACTGTGCTGATGCCCATGTATTACCGATTAAATCTCACCTCAATTTATACGTATCTCGAAAAACGTTTTGGGTTTTGGTCGTATAAGACTGGCTCTTTCTTTTTTATTCTTTCGCGGGTGATTGGGGCATCTTTCAGAATGTTTTTAGTGATTAACGTATTGCAGTTATTTGTGTTTGATGCATGGAATATTCCTTTTGTGGTGACGGTAAGTGTTTTCATTGCCCTGATCTTATTGTATACATTTAAAGGAGGGATTAAAACCATTATTTGGACTGATACCCTACAAACTACTTTTATGCTGCTTGCCGTAATCATTTCGGTGGGGCTCATTATGAAAGAACTTCATTTCGATTTCGCAGGACTTATTTCTCATGTTATTGACAGTAAATATTCTCAAATTGTGGATACGGATTGGCATAGCAAGCGTCATTTCATCAAGCAATTGCTGAGTGGAGTTTTTATTGCAATTGTTATGACGGGACTCGATCAGGAAATGATGCAAAAGAATTTGAGTTGCAAAAACATAAAAGAAGCACAAAAGAACATGTTCACTTTTAGCTTTGTGCTCATCTTTATAAACTTCATGTTTCTGGTGTTGGGTGCGGTTTTACTGATGTATGCCGAAGCAAATCACATCCAAATTGCAGGCACTTCTGACGAATTGTTTCCTGTGTTAGCCATTCAACATTTAGGTCCACTGGCTGGGATTGTTTTCCTGATTGGATTGATTTCTGCTGCCTACCCAAGCGCAGATGGTGCATTAACTTCCCTGACCACCGCTTTCAGTATTGATTTTATGGGTTTGCAGAAAAAAAATCATTTAACAGAAAAACAAAAAACGCAGATAAGACACTACATTCATATTGGTTTTGCTTTGTTGTTGTTGATAGTTATTGTTATTTTTAAAAGCATAAACGACAGGGCAATAGTGGATAAACTTTTCACAGTGGCAGGTTATACTTATGGCCCGTTGCTGGGTTTGTATGCTTTTGGTTTATTTACAAAACTGAAGGTATATGACAAAGCCATTCCTTTTATTGCTGTTTTATCTCCTGTAATTTGCTGGGTGTTGGCTGATCATTCCAAAGCATGGTTCAATGGTTATACCTTCGGGTTTGAGTTGCTTATCATTAATGGGATGATAATGTTTGTAGGTTTGCTGGCTTTTTCGAAATGGAAGAAAACAATATAAGTTAATCCTGTTTCGTTCACTTTTAAAGTGGTTTTAGTTTTATGCTTTTTTCAATTATTGATAAAAACTCTTATCAAACTAAAATTTTATTGCAGTCAAAATAAGATTTGTACGAATAAACGCAAATTCTATTCGTAATTAATCTTCGCGAAGATTGTGATTATTTCATTTGTTCATTATATTGAAGATTAAGGTAAAAAAGATAAAAAGTCAGTTACTTTTCATCCTAAAACATACCTATATGTTATTCGTATTACTTTATTCATTAACCACTTAAGTTTACGAATGAAAATATTAAAATATAAATATGGTTTAAGTTTCGATATAAAAATCAGGCTATTTAGATTAGAATAATGGCTTTCTGTATATTTTATTTTTTCAATCAAAATAATGTGTTTATGTTTGCCTTTTGTAAAACCATAAAATTAGCTATCGCCATGGCAAAAAAACATCAAAAAAAGGAGGTTTCTAAGGAAAATGAGCCTTCAAAATTAAAAAAAATCCTTCTAATTCCAGTTCCTTTATACTTAACCGTAAGTATCGTTTTAGGTTTAATTCTATTAAGTTCGTTCCTTTATGGTATAAAGAAAACTGATCGAAAAAACTTGAAAGAAACTGAACAAAGCCTTGATGATGGACCATGTTCTACTTTAATCCGTCAGAGTGATACAGGTCTGATCAGACCTTTGCTTCTTGTGGAGAGTTCAAAAGAAGAAGCTGCAATAGTTCCTGCTAAAGTTAAGATTAGTGATTATATTAATCAGAAGATTCAACAAGGCGTTTTGACAACTGCTTCTGTCTATTTGAACGACTTAAACACTGCCAGCCATTTCGAGATTAATCCTGACGAATTGTATGATCCGGCAAGCATCATGAAAGTTCCTATGATGATTATTTTTTTAAAGCAAGCCAGAGAGAAACCCGAATTACTTAAGCAAAAAATATTCTATAAAGAGCGATTTTCGAAATTTTATTCGGCTACCATTAAAAGCAAGACCATCACTCCGGGCAAGAGTTATACCATCGAAGAACTACTTTATTCAATGATCGCTTATTCTGACAATGAAGCTTTTTGGCTGCTGGTTGAAAATGTGGATACGAAAGAATTTGAAAAGCTGAATGAAGACATTGAAATACCTTTGGTAACTGATAATAAACAGCATGGAACCAATGGGGCTAATTTCGTGGCAACAGTTCACTCTATTTCCAAATTTTTCAGGATATTGTATAATGCATCCTATTTAGGCAGGAGAATGTCGAGGCTTGCGTTGGAATTATTATCAAAAAGTGATTACAAAGATGGCTTATTAAAAGGCATTAATCCCTCGATAACCGTAGCTCATAAATTTGGAGAAAGAGAAGAAGATAATATGGCTCAATTGCATGAATTTGGCATCTTTTATATCCAAAAGAGACCCTATTTGCTGGGTGTGATGACCAAAGGCAGGGATAAAAATAAGCTTAATCAGGTGTTAGCCGACATTTCAGGCATTGCGTTTGACGAAATGAATGGGCATTAATTTGCATTTGTTTAAGCAATAAGAAAGTCGGCAGTCCACAATTGGTAGTTGGCAAATGCAAATTTCAAATGTTTGGTTTTTATTGGCTTATTAGCTTTAATCTGAAAATAATCGGCTGAAGGTCATTGATGTATTTTATTATTTTTGTCACTATTTTCATACTTAAATTGAAATTATAATCTAATTTTAAAGAGTATACTTTTCTTTCTTATTACAACATAAACTTAAATCTAACAAGGCTTTGTTGGTGTTTTATTTGAACTAAAAATGACCTTCCACACGAATCCATTTGAATATTATTTAAAGAAAGATTCTTTGTAAAAGAATAATTTCTACTTTTGGTGCTTATAAATCATAATCTAATTTAATATGAAAAAAATCTTTTCTGCTTATGCTTTCATCTTAAGCATCTTGTTTTTAATCTCTTGTTCGTCGGGAGAGAAGAAAACCATCTCATTAAAACTTGAAAAAGGGAAAACCTACAGCCTTTCAACTCATTCGGAACAAAACATGACCATGACGGTGATGGGTTTTAATCAGGAAACAAAAACAGTGGTTGATGGCGACATGCAATATGCTGTGTTGGATATCAACTCCGATAGTTCGTACAATATCAATTGCAAATACATTGGAATGAAAATGCTTATGGACATGGGAATGATGAAAATTAACTCGGAAGACTCAAACGGCACGAGCAAACCCATGCATGATGCCATGAAATTGCTAAAGGGTTTTGGATTTTCGATGAAGGTGTCGCCTGCTGGAAAAGTGAAGGAATTGCAAGGCTTGGATTCGCTTATTGAATACCTTGTGAAAAGCGCTTCATCAAATGACACAGTTAAAACTGCCAGTTTAAAAGAAACCTGGTCGAAATATTTTAGTCCCTCTAAGTTTGCAGGAAGCTTTGAAGATATGTTCATGTTTATTCCCAATAAAGCAGTGGCAGTGGGCGACAGTTGGGAGAAAACATCAGAGAATACGCTGGTTTTTCCAATGAAAATGATAAATAAATTCAAGGTAAAAGAGCTCACGGCAGATTATATTTTGTTGAAATCGACCACAACGATTGAAACCGGTTCGAATCCTACGATGGAAGTTTCGGGTGCAAAGATGAAATTTGAGATGAAAGGCAAGCAAGAAGGCACCGTCAAACTTGACGTTAAAACCGGCTGGATTATCGAATCGGAAGCCAATATGGATATTTCGGGCGAAATGCAAATGGACATGAGTTCGATTAGCAAAAAACCCGGAATGGACTTTAAGCTTCCCTTTAAAATGGAAATGAAGACTACTAATAAAGGGAAGTAAACTTTATAAATGAAAATGCTTCGGTCAATCAATAAATAAAGAATACAATTGATTTACTAACCCACTTCGGCTGAATAATTCAGTTTTATAGATATTTTCGTGCCTGAGCATGCTTAACTAATCATAATTAGGCTCAGGCACGTGCCTACATATCATTAGCAACTAATAATTGTATGTAAGTATATGCCTGAGCAAAATAAACATGTGATAATTGTATGTAAGTATATGCCTGAGCAAACTAAACATGTGATAATTGTATGTAGGCATATGCCTGAGCAAACTAAACATGTGATAATTGTATGTAGGCATATGCCTGAGCA
>JBAWXL010000183.1:0-9453 GCA_037144095.1 Bacteroidota bacterium | reverse complement strand
GAGTACTTATTGCTGGGGTATATCCTTTCTGGTACAAAAGTGCATAATCAATTTTTAATTTTAGTAGCAATCATTATGGTTGCTGGATTAACAACAAAAACAATGGCGCAATCTTCAGTTAGCACAAATGCTACAGGTGAAATTGTGACAGCAATTACACTTGCTAAAACTTCAGATTTAGCTTTTGGTAAAATGGCTGTTCCATCTGGCGATGCTGTTGTTACAGTATCTTATGCTGGTGACAGAACAGCATTACCTTTGGCAAATGTTAATTTAATTTCCAGTACATATAATGCAGCTGGATACCATGTTACTGGTTCTGGTAGTTATACATATGGAATTCAGATTGCATCAAGTACAATTATTCATAGTGGCTTAAATTCAATGACAGTTGACAATTTCATTAGCTCAATTGGTACAACTGGCCAACTTTCAAGTGGGGCTCAAGACTTTACAGTTGGAGCAGATTTACATCTTACTTCAGGTCAAGCTGTTGGTCAATATCTTGGGACGTACAATGTAACCGTTGCTTACAACTAAAATTAACTTCTTTATTTTAAAAAAGGGAATCCGAACAGGGTTCCCTTTTTTATTTTAGCTCTATTGCCTCTTTTTTTTATCATGCTAAAAAATTGAATTAGAATCATCTGAAAAATACTTTCGTGCCAGAATGAAAATAAATAAAATAAAAATGCTTTGGTATTACTTTTAATTGTATATTTGTGCACTTTTTTTCAATCCAAATATTAAAGCCATGGCACAATCAAAAACACCTGCAATTAAAGTTAAACGTGATTATCACGGTTTAAGCACCCCCGATTTGGGAGTATTCGCTAAAGGCATAAAGTTTACGGGCGATCCTGATGCAACTTCGCCACCTCATGGTGATACTGCCTTATCAGGAAAAGCTACCGAAATGTTGGCCACCAACAGTTTGAGGCTAACCGATAAATCGCCCAGCTTAAGGGATTTAGAAATACAACAACGCAACAGCCTGTTGGATGACCTCGATGATGATGCTAATTATGTGGAAATTGTGGCAAGGAAAGTTGCCAAAACCGCTGAAAATGATGTAAATTCGGGGCGTGCTGTGGTGAAGCGTATAGGATTTACTGTTGCGGGCACCGGTGTTCGAAAACGAAATGTGGGAGTCGTTGATATGGGTATTGGTTGGGTTCATGTTCATGAAAGCAAAGCCCGAAAAAGCTATGAAGGGCATGTGTGGGAAGGAGGCATTACCACAGCAAAAGATGTGCCTCCAACGGTTACGAAAACAATGTATAATTTGGAGTCAGATTGCATTTTTAGCGGTCTGCCAAGTGGGAGCATTTTTGCTTATCGCCACGCAAGTGTTTTGCCTGTGTCGCACGTAGCCAAATCTTCCGGTTCAGCTACGCCTCAATCGTCTTCTGCTAAAAAAACTTCTCTTATTCCCAAAAACAAATCTTCGCATCCGGTGTTTGATTTTAACAATCCTCATGTTTATTCGTTTGGCGAATGGCATTACGTGGTGATTTTATAAATTACAAACCTTATCCGAAAGGGCACTAATCGGAAATAATAATACATAATTGCCACTGATTACTCAGATTATACGTTTTTTAAATTTAAAATCTGTGAATCTGTGGCAATTTTAATTTTCTCATACTTCTCAGTCGTGCTCAACTATTAAAGAAAAAGAATTGTTCTCTTTCGCTTAGAAATTTCATTCATTAAGCAAACGATTTATTCGATTCTATCCCTAAAAAAAAGAAAAATCATAAAAGTAACTCGAGTAGCTACCTAAATATAAAAGGTAGCTACAAACTTGATGTAGGTAACTACAAACTTGATGCAGGTAACTACAAACTTGATGCAGGTAGCTACCTAAATATAGTTTGTAACTACAAAAGATAAGAAGGTAACTACCTAAATATAGTTTGTAACTACAAAAGTAATGTTTGTAGCTACCTAAGATAAGAAGGTAACTACCTAAGATAAGAAGGTAGTTACCTAATTGATGTTTGTAGCTACCTTCGTCAAGCGAGTTGTAAATTGCAGAAAATGAGCAATCTTAGCTTTTCCTTCTTATCATCTATAAAAAAAAGAATTCATTAGTTATGATAACTGAATAATGAGTAGGGAAATACCATAAATAATGCCGACATGTATTTTTTTGCCGCACCCGGAAGAAATTTAATCCTGCAAATCAATGAATATAGAGGTTCATCTGTTAAAAATATAAAATTAAGTAATTGAAACAACAAAATATCTTATTGGTTGTTTACATACAATAATCAGTAAATTAGCACGTTTTAGAATTCGTATGTTTTTTCGTGTAGCAAATAGTGCCATTTCATGTAATACAATGATTACAAATCGAATATTTTTGTATCTTTGTACCCTAATCTAGTTATGCTAACTATAAAAGCAATTAAAAATTAAATCAAAAACAAATTCAATAAATTCATTATGAAAAAGACCATTTTAACCTTAGTAGCAATCTGTATGATTGCTGGAATCACCAACAAAACCATGGCACAAGTCTCAGCAACCGCCAATGCAGGAGTAAAAATTGTTAAAGCACTTACACTTACTAAAACCGCCGACTTACATTTTGGAACCATGACCGTACCAACTGCCGGAGTAGTCATCACATTAACAACAGCCAACGTCAGGTCTGCCAGTTCTGGTGTAATCACTCTTTTAGCTCAGATTCCTACTTCTTCAAATTCAGCTTATACTGTTACAGGTTCACCTTCTTCGACATATGCAATCACCTTACCTACAAGTGATGTTACCATCAACGGACCCAACTCTGCCTACACTATCGTAAATACTTTTGTAGCCAAAACACTCTCAGCAGGGACTGATGGTCTGACGGGCACCTTGGATGTTTCAGGTAACGACAGCTTTGTAGTGGGTGCAAAACTAAACTTAGCCGGATCTCAGGCTTACGGTACCTATACCGGCACTTTTAGTGTAACCATAAACTATAACTAAAATTCAGCAGCCTCAGCTATTTCCGGTTGAAGAGGGATACTACATAATCCCACGATTGAACCGGATGAATCTGAACAAAATAAAAATCAGAGTTTGAATTTTTCGCTTAAACATATTATAAAGAAAACACAGAAGGCATTTGTCGTTGCAGGACTTATGCCTATCTTGCTGTTTTTATCTATTCATGTTTCGGCGCAAATTAGTGCTAGTGCAAATGCAGGCGTAAAGCTTGTTTTGCCATTGTCGCTTACCGAAAACTCACCCATGCATTTTGGTACTATCACCGTAAATGGAAGCAGTGGAACAGTTGTAGTGAATACTTCAGGAGTTCGATCAAAGACCGGTGGAGTTACACTTCAATCAATAGCCCCCTTAATGTCATTAGCAACTTACACTGTAGGAGGAGAAGCCGGACGCACCTATGCTATCAACCTACCTACCACCATTTCTGTGTCGAACGGGACAAGCAGTATGACGATAGGCACTTTGCTTGCTAAATCAGTTTCAGGTTCTATTTCGCATACTGCCACCGGCACCATAGGATCTGGAGGGACAGAGCAATTTGTTATTGGAGGCACCCTAAACGTTGCCGGTGGACAAGAGGTAGGTATTTATGAAGGAACTTTTCCTTTATCCGTTGTTTACAATTAAAATTCAGATATGTTAAGTAGTAATCAATTATTGTCTTTCATTTATTCTATCTCTAAAAGGAATAATATTATGAGAAAAACTAAATTTGTGTTTACCCTTGTATGTATATTATCTGCATTAAATTTCCCTGTAAAAGCACAAGTCTCCTTGAATCCCACTGCTGGATCGAAAGTAGGTAAAGCTATAGCAATAGATCAAACATCTTCATTGCATTTTGGCACCATGACAGTCCCGACCGGAGCAGTTAATGTGGTGCTAACTGCGCTTAATGTGAGGTCAGCTTCAATTCCTGCAAACATCTCCCTTTTGCCTCAATCTCCCGTCCATCAAACTGCTTCATATATTGTGTATGGTGACAAAGACAAGAATTATTCAATTACGTTACCAGCTAACAATGTTGTTACTATTAGCAATGGTACAAGCACTATACACGTAAACAACTTCACCTTCAATTCAGCTTCACTTGGAAGTGGAAGTGGACCTCATGATGGACGCACTGATCATTCGGGAGAAGATACTTTTACAGTAGGAGCAACTTTAATATTAGTTGCAGGCCAAGCTTATGGAGTTTATAATGGTACATTTACTGTAACTGTGGATTATAATTAACATCAATTTTTCATCTTTTATAATGTAAGAATCCTGTTGAAGGGTTCTTTTTTTTTGCTTTTTCAATAAGGGATGAGCTCTATTATGCCCTTAAAATGAAGGAATAAACTTACATAAAAATCAGCATTTCCTTACACGAAATTCAGCCAAATCTTACAGCTTTTTTTTCATTCTCACCGTATCTTTGCTGAACTAAATTTAAGAACTAATTGAGTTTTTTAGCTTCAATATTAAAGGCAAAAAAATGAAAAAATTATACTTCATATTACTTCCTCTTCTGCTGCTATTAGCTTCCGGCTTAATAGCACAATCAACGGTAAATACTACTATTGGAGTTAAAATAGTTAAAGGTCTTACCTTAACAAAAACTGCAGATTTACATTTCGGAACCATGTCAATTCCTACGGCACCGGTTAGTGTTATTCTTTCTACTTCTAATAATCGCATTGCTTCTTCTCCAAATGATATTACTTTATTGGCACAAGCACCAGTTTCAACTAATGCAGCTTATACAGTGAACGGTTCGGCAGATGCCACCTATGCTATTTCATTGCCTGCAAACGGACTGGTTACCATCCATAGTGGTAATAATAATATGACTGTAAACAGTTTCACTTGTTCGCATGGGGGATTTACGGGAACATTAAATAATGAAGGCAATGACCAATTTGTTCTGGGGGCCACTCTGCAATTAGAAGATGGGCAAGCATACGGGTTTTATTCAGGGACTTTTGAAATAATTGTAGCGTATAATTAAGGCGTTAGTCGATAGGGTTTAAGCTTTTTTGAGCGGTATTTTCATTTTTACAGAATGAAAATAGAGGGGCAAAACATAATTTTTTCTATCAAAACATGATAGAGATTAAATTATTCTTAACTTTGCTTCTGAATTAAAATTAACCTTAAAAACAAAAGAATGAAAAGAAAATTATGTATGCTGCTTATTCCCTTCTTAGGTTTAAGTTTTCAGCTAAAGGCTCAGGGCGATTTACTTGTAACTCCCACAAGAGTTGTATTTGAAGGAAATGCGCAAAAAGAAGAACTCAATATCGTAAACAAAGGAAGAGATACGGCCGTGTACTCCATATCCTTTCTTCAGTACAGAATGAAAGAAGATGGGAGTTTCGAAACCATTGATAAACCCGATTCAGGTCAAATGTTTGCCGATCCTTATTTGCGTATTTTTCCACGAAAAGTCACTTTAGCTCCCGAAGAACCTCAGGTAATCGCTTTGCAATTAAGAAAAAAACCTGATATGTTGCCCGGCGAATATCGTTCGCATATTTATTTTAGGGCAGAAAAGAAAGTCAATCCACTCGGGCTTGGGAAAACCGCCAATGACACCACCACTCTGAAGGTTGAGCTGACACCCATATTTGGGGTAAGTATTCCGGTTCTGATTCACACTGGGGCAGTTAGTTCTACTGCATCTTTAAGCGATTTAAAACTAAAAACAGAACAAGACACCAACCAATTTATCAATTTCGTACTTCACAGAGAAGGCAATATCTCTTTATATGGTGATTTCACCATTCAATTTATCCCAACAGATGGCAAAGCTTATGATGTGGGCAAAGTAAAAGGAGTGGCTGTTTACACCAATATTACCAAAAGGAACGTTTCAATTAAACTCAATAAGGTGCCCGGAAAATCATTTAAAAACGGCAAGTTGAGATTACAATATGTTAGCCCTGATACTGCTAAAAGTGCAGTATATGCGGAAGCTGAACTAAGTCTATAACTGTCGGAATTGGTAATGAATTTGAGGCTATGTATATAATGAGTGACTTTATGAGCCAAAAATAAGACTGAATGAAAACAATGGGAAAAGTCAAAAAGATTTTTAAAATATTATGTTTAGCAATTTTTTTGTTCAACATTTCCATGTTTTCATTTGCTCAAAAAAGCGCTAATCAAGTAAAATTAAACGTAAAATCAATTAGCCCAATTCATTTTGGCACTTTCTGCATAACAGGTGCAAACGGAGGAACCGTTACATTAAACTACAATGGAACCAGAACTTCAACAGGAAGTATAATGCTTTTACCGCAAGTCCCTATAGCACAGGCATCAACTTTCGAAGTTAAAGTTTGTCCACCCCGCAATCTATTTATCACTTATGATGCTACAACCATTTTAACCGGAACCTTGGGAGGGCAACTTACTCTTGATATTGGCCCAACCAATATGGGTGGAAGCGGCGCCAGTTTCATGTCGGATGGGAATTGTAATTGGGATAATCCCATAATTGTCGGTGGTACGCTTCATGTTCCTGGCACAGCCGTTCCTGACACTTATTCGGGTAGTTTCGCTATTACCTTTAATCAGGAATAGAAGATGAATTCTTCTCATCTTAACGGTAGAGTTATTTCATACCGCAAGCAATTGCTGCATATTAAGCACACAACTCTACCCAAATATTTATTTATTTTTTTTATACTGTTTCTTGCGATAGGTACTGATGTAAAAGCACAAGAGCCTCTAATTTCGGTGAAAGAAGATACTTCTTTCACCTATGATGAAATTCCGGTGTATGTAATTATTGAAGGCTATGGAGATTTTTATCTTGATTGTATTTACACTACTACTGATCAGTTATATGTTAATATAATAGATTTATTTCGTGCTGTAAAAATCCCTTGTATTACTGGATTAAAAGGGGATAGCGTGGGAGGATTTATTGAACTTGAAAGCCGTCCTTACTTCATCAATTTTGCAACTAAACAAATAAAGATTGGAGATAAAATCATCAATCCTAAAAATGAATTGGTGAAAGAAATGGGAACACTTTATTTAGAATCTTCCTTTATTGCAGAACACTTTGGCATCAACATGAGTTTTAATTATCGTGCATTGACCATTATTTTAAAAGCCAACTTCGAATTACCGGTCATCAAACAAATGCGGCTTGATAATATGCGTAAAAATATTTCGAAGCTTAAAGGTGAAATTAGTGCCGATACCATTATCAAACGAAGCTATCATTTTCTGAAACTTGGAATGCTAGACTGGAGTGCTTCTGGTGCCCAAACCTATGTCGGATCTGATGATTATCGCTTAAAACTCGGAATGGGCGGCGAGTTTCTATATGGCGAAACCGACATTTCTTTAGATTATTATAACAAATATAAATTCGATACCAGGCAAATGCAGTTTACTTGGCGTTGGGTGGACAATGAGAAAAAATTCATTAAACAAGCTCAGGTGGGGAAAATATTTAGTCAGGCAATTGCTTTTATTAATTCGCCGGTGATTGGCGCCATCTTGCGTAATTCTCCTACCACAGTTCGCAAGGCTAGCGGTTATTATACAGTTACCGAACACACCGAACCTAACTGGACAGTTGAGCTATATATAAATAATGTGTTGGTTGATTATACAAAAGCCGATGCTTCGGGTTTATTTGTGTTTAAAGTCCCCATTGTTTATGGTTATACTACTCTGAAATATAAAATCTATGGACCTTTGGGTGAAGAGCGAGCGGAAGAAAGAACCATCAATATTCCCTATACAGTTGTGCCCACAAAAGAATTAGATTATAGTTTGGCACTGGGATTATTACAGGATAACGAATTAAGCCGATACGGAAAACTTGATCTTAATTATGGACTTAATCGGTTTGTTACCTTTGGGGGAGGAATGGAGTATTTGTCGTCAATCCCTAAAGGGGCGCTAATTCCCTATGCGAAAGTTAATGTACAGCCTTTTAGCAAAATGACCTTGAATGCGGAGTATGACCATGGAGTGAAGACAAAAGCATTATTGGATTTTTATTTTCTTAAAAATGCATTGATAGAAATTAGTTATTCGAAGTATGTTAAGGGGCAAGTGGTAACCCGATTTAACTCTGATGAAGAACGGGTTGTAAAACTTTCGCTTCCTTTTCGAATTAAAAAATTTGTTGGATATTTTAAAGCTGATTATTCACAGTTGGTGTATAATGTCTTTTTATATAATCAGGCAAATGTGCTTTTTTCGATGTATTATCTGCAATTTAGCGCCAACTCTTCTACTTCGCTCAATTGGACAGGCAATTTATCTCCAAACATTACTTCCGATTTAGTACTGTCCTATCGTTTGTCGAATGGGCTTACCATACGACCTTCTACTCAGTATAATGTGAACCAACATCTGTTTATGAATTTTAAAGTTGCCATGGAAAAAAGCATCCCTAAAGGAAATATTGCCGCTACCTATGAAAGAGGCTTAACCTCTAACAGCAACTTTTTTAATTTAGGTTTCAAATATGATTTGCCTTTTTCGAAAGTCAGTTCCTCTGCTTCGTATAGCAACGGAAGTATCACTACATCAGAAGGAGCCGATGGAAGCATGGCATTTGGAGGTGGTAATCATTATGTATATGTAAGCAATGCTTCTTCGGTAACCAAAGGGGGCATTAAGGTGTATCCTTTTCTTGATTTGAATAATAATGGGGTTTTAGACAATAATGAACCCATGATGAAACTGACGAGCATCAGGATAAATGGCAGCAGACCCATTTTCAGTAATAAAGATTCCATCATTCGGATTCCGGATTTGAATGCCTTTGTGAACTATACGGTTGAATTTAGCGATGCCGATTTGGAGAATATTGCCTGGCGTTTTAAGAATAAAATATATTCTGTTTTAGTTGATCCTAACCAATTTAAACGATTGGATGTCCCAATTGTAATTGTGGGCGAAGTAAGCGGAACTGCTTATATGAATAAGGATGGCATGTTGAAAGGAATTGGACGAATTACGATTCAATTCCGGAGGAAAAACAGTGATAAAGTTGTTGCAGAAACACTATCGGAATCGGATGGATATATCTATTATATGGGTCTTTCTCCGGGGGAATATGTTGCCCGCATCGACCCCGAACAATTGAGTAATTTAGAATTCGTTTCAGATCCTCCCGAAATAAATTTTAAGATAAAATCATCGCAGGAAGGGGATATTGTGGAAGGTATTAATTTCACATTGAGCAATAGGACTGTTTCGGAAACTCCTAAAGCACCTAAAAATGATACCACTTCTATCATTAAAAACACTCAGTTGAAAACAGATAGTGTGAACAAGAATATTCAACTAAAGGATAGCCTTGCCAAACCGCCACTTTATCAAAATATGGATAGCACCCAACAGACTAAAGAGAAAGAAAGCAATGTAAAGGATTCCACTTCTATTATTAAAAACACTCAGTTGAAAACCGATAGTGTGAACAAGAAT
>JBAWXL010000182.1:0-9514 GCA_037144095.1 Bacteroidota bacterium | reverse complement strand
TACTTATTGCTGGGGTATATCCTTTCTGGTACAAAAGTGCATAATCAATTTATATAATTCTATCATTTTATAATTAGTACTTTTGCCTTTCTTATCTTAATATTACAATTCATCATGAATTTAAAATTAATCACACCATTCCTCTTCTTTCTCCTGATTATAAACACCGCTTTTCCCCAAGAGGCTCACTTCAACGACAACATTAATACCTTTACCGAGCTTAAAGACAACCTGCTCAATCCTCCCGCCAAGTATCGCACTGCCCCTTTCTATGTTTGGAACGATGAAATTACCGAGCAGCAAATCGACGAAATCCTCACCGACTATCACTCCAAGGGCATTGGCGGTGTGTTCATCCATGCCCGACCGGGGCTTATCACAGAGTTTATTTCTGATAGATGGTATAAACTGTTTAAATATGCTGTCGAAAAAGGGAAGACCCTCGGCATGCAGATATGGATTTATGATGAAAACACCTATGCCAGTGGCAATGCAGGCGGTCATGTCCCTGCACAGATGCCCGAAGCAAGCAATCAGGGTTCCGCCATCGCCATAAAACACTGGACGAAATTCCCCCCTCAACTCGACAAAACCTATTTCATCATCCTGAAAAGAGTAGGGGAGAAGTTTGTTGAGATTACCGATAATTATACTGCCGAAATAGGTAAAGAGGGGGATTATTATGCTTGTGAAAAGAAATATTATGCCAAGTCTGCCTGGTTTGCGGGCAAAACTTATGTCGATTTGCTGCAACCCGAAGTGACCAAGAAGTTCAACGAAACCGTTTTAAAAGGGTATAAAAAGGAGCTTAAAGAAGACTTTGGCAACACCGTCCCGGGGGTATTCACGGACGAGCCGGGCATTTATATCGATGATAATTGCTGGACCCCTGCCATGTTTACTGCCTTTCAGCAAAAGTGGGGCTACGATTTGAAGCTCAACCTCCCTTGCCTAAACTACGAAATTGGCAATTGGAAAAAGGTTCGCCACGATTATTATTCTATTATTTTAGATTTGTTTATCGATGGCTTTTGCAAACCCTATGCATCTTATTGCAAGAAGCACAACCTCACGTTCACAGGGCATTTCCTTGAGCACGATTGGCCCTCCCCGGCTATGTCACCCGATTATATGTCGCTGCAGGCTTTCGAAGGCATGCCCGGCATCGATGATTTGTTCAATCAGTACGACGAGTCGGTGAATGCTCAGTTTGGCAACATCCGAATGCCTCGCGAAGTTAGAAGTGTTGCCAATCAGATGGGCAAAACCCGCACCTTAAGCGAGACCTATGGAGGTGCCGGTTGGGATTTAAGCTTTCAGGAAATGAAGCGCATCGCCGATTGGCAATTTGCCAGTGGCATCAACTTTGTCAATCAGCATCTGTCGCAAACCACCATCAAGGGATGGCGCAAACGCGATTATCCTCAGTCCTTTTCTGCTCACGAACCCTGGTGGAATCTCTATAAAAACATAGTCGATTATACTGCACGCATGTCTCTTGCCATGTCTTCGGGCAAACAAATCAATAGTATTCTGGTTCTCGAACCCACCACCACTGCCTGGATGTATTTCTCGAAGAATGATAAGAATAAGAAGTTCGATGAGCTGGGAACCGCTTTCCAAAACTTCCTTAATGAATTGGAAAAATATCAGATTGAATACGATTTAGGTTCAGAAAAGAACATCGAAACCCATGGGAAAGCCAAAAAGGGAAAGCTCGATATCGGCCAAAGAGATTATTCGATTATCGTCATTCCCCCTGCTTTCGAAAACTTCGACAGCACCACTTTCGACAAGCTCGAATCCTTCCTATCGCTTGGGGGTAAGCTGGTTTCTTACACCCAAACCCCTTCCTACATTAATGGTCAACCCACCGACAAGGTCAGGGAATTGGCAAAACAATATCCCAAACAATGGATAACTTACAAGAGCATCGCCGAACAGGCATCTATTAAAAGCCTATCCTCAAAGGCGTTTAAGGTGTACGAGCCACAAAAGATTAAAGGCAAGCTTCTCCACGAAAGAAGAAAGCTTGAGGATGGAGAATTAATCCTGCTCACCAACACCAGCAAAACCGAATGGGCGAGGGGGAGATTGAAAGTCAGGGGTGAATCAGCTTATGAGATTGATGCAAGCTCCGGCAATATCACTCCTTATCCCGTGCTCAATAAGGGCGATAAAGCGAAAATATCTTTTGCAATTCCACAGTGCGGTAGTCTGTTATTGTATGTGAATAATGAAATTAACCCTGCGGCCAACAACAATAAATCCAGATTTTCTCTTAATCAAATCACTTCAAAAGATCAACCGACAATTACCCTTAATAAACCCAACACCCTTACCCTCGATTATTGCGACTTGAAGTTTACGGATGGCACCGTCGAAAATGATATTTATGTGGTGAATGCCGGGAATAAGGTGTTTAAACATTATGGATTGAGGGATGGCGATCCCTGGCAGAATCCCCAGTACAAAACCCAATATATCGACTCCAATAAGTTCGCCACGAATTCCGGTTTCGAAGCTATTTATCATGTTACTATTGAAAAAGGAGTGGATATGTCCGGCATTCAGGCTTCGGTGGAGCAAACAAACCTATGGAAACTGTCGGTCAACGGGCATATTGTGGAGCCAAAGCCCAACGAAACCTGGCTCGACCGTCACTTTGGGGTGTACGATATCGGGGCATTTCTCAAGGAAGGGAATAATGAGTTGAAAGTGATTGCCACCCAAATGACCATCTTCTCTGAATTGGAATCCATTTATCTCATTGGTAATTTTGGCTTAGAAGCTGCTGAAAAAGGCTTCAAAATCATTCCTCCCAAAGCCCTCGAACTCGGTTCGTGGCGGCATCAGGGCTTGCAGATGTATGCCAACAGCGTTTCCTACAGCAATACTTATGCAATACATAAGGAGAACAAACATATTGTTGTGGCTTTGGACAATTGGAACGGAAGTGTGGCAGAAGTGATGGTAAATGGGCAGCAAGCGGGCATCATCTATAGCGAACCCTTTGAACTGGATATCACCGCCAAGCTCGCTGAAGGGGATAACAAGATAACGGTGCTTGTCTATGGTTCACTTAAGAATCTGCTTGGTCCTCATCACATCAAAGTTCGGGGGATGGCGGGTCCCGGCGATTTCGCCACAGCCCCCCAGCACCAGCCTTCGGGGAGCAATTATAGCTTGAATGACTATGGATTGTTTGATAATTTCAAAGTCCTAGAAGTGAAAGGCGAGCCTCAAAAGTATTATCGCAAAAAGGACCATCTCATTCCTTTGCAAGTCGCAAATCCTGTGGTTATTGTTGATAAGAAATCGTCCACTGAAACTACTAAAAGGATTATCATTACCGACGAAACTCCGGATGCGAACATCTATTACACTAGCGATGGAAGGGTACCTTCTCTTACGTCTGAACTTTATAAAAAGCCTTTCAACATTTCTAAGGCGACTGTGATTAAAACCTTTGCCACTAAAGCCCATACACTTCAAAGCAATACCACGACAAAGAACATTGTCTTTGGAATGAACATCATCCATGCGGTTTACAAAAACGAGTATACAAAATACAATGCAGGTGGAAAAGAGGGCTTGTTTGATGGAGAAAAAGGTTCTGAGAGTTTTAGCGATGGCAAATGGCAAGGCTTTGAAGGCGAGGACATGGACATTACTTTCGAATTATTAAAGCCCCAGAAGATTAAAAAGATCAGCATGGGCTTCCTCGAAAACATTGGGGTTTGGATCTATTTCCCTGTGAGTATTGAAGTTTCTGTTTCCACCGATGGCAAGGATTTTAAGAAGATTAAGACTTTAACGAAAGAAGATATATCCCTTATCGCCGGCGATCCGCTAAAAGAAATTAGTATGCAACTTGATAATTTCGATGCCAAATACATCCGCATCTTTGCCCGCAACATCCAAATATGTCCTGAAGGCGACCCGGGGGCAGGGGGTAAGGCGTGGATATTTGTTGATGAGGTTAGTGTTGAGTAGCTGGGGGGATTGATAAGACCCATTCATAAAGTAAGCTCGGCTTAGGCTCCAGCCTAAGTCGTTTCTGTCTTCGGATGGTTTGGAGGCTTTTCGGAAAAGTGTGCCAAAAGAAATGAATTAGTCATAATAAAACAGAAAATATTCTGAATTATAAATAATGTAATCTTTTGAAATAGATGTTCTTAAATTGATTTTAGGATAGTCTTCACTTGAACTAAATGAATATGAATTATATCTAAAAACCTATGATTGGGCATTTTGTGTCATCGACAATCGAAATTTTGTCATCGACAGAGAGATTTGTGTCATCTACCGAAGGAATTATGTCATCGATCGAGAGTTTTATTTTATCGACCGAAGGAATTGTATTCTCGACTGAAGGAATTGCGTCTTCGACTGAAGGAATTGCCTCATCGACAGAAGGAATTATGTTCTCGACAGAAGGAATTGCGTCATCGACAGAAGGAATTGCGTCATCGACCGAAAGAATTGCGTCATCGACAAGTTTTTTGAGGAATCTGCACTTCATTTATTGTTTACTTATTGACTATAAGCACACAACATATTTAAAAATAGCTAAATATTCAAATATTTTGTTAATAAGAATTTTTGGTTAGTTTTAGAGCGTTAGGTGATAAACTGACTATATCTGAACGAGGTTTGCCTTATTAATAATTGAAAACAGTAGTATATTTTATTATAAATCATGACTTTCTAATATTGAAGTTCATTTTAAATCCAATACATTGCAGTTAGATTTTAGGACTGGTTTCAACAGAAAACAACAAACCCGTCAGGTGATGAAACCTGACGGGTTTGTTATTAGTTTAAATAGTATCAGTATAATAAAATCAATATGCTGATGTTATTGAATTAAAAAATTAGTGCGTCATGCCCGGATATTGACCAAAAACACCCTGATTCAGTCTGGGTTCGAAGATGTTGAAATCATCAAAATCGGTCAAACCATCACCGTTAAAATCAGCAATTGTAAATCCATACACACCTTCTGTCATATAAGGTTCGAAAATATTAAAATCGTCGAAATCCACATTCAGACTATTATCTAAATCACCAACATAGAAAGCATACAAGCCAGGAACCATCATTGCTTGTGGATCATGTCCGCCAACTTCTTGGTATGCCTGATTCATATCAATAGAGAAAAAATATTCAATATTAGCTGAATTGAAAGGAACAGCAATAGCTGACCAGGTGGTTAAGTGATTACGTGTAGTTACTTTAATAAAGTAATTTCCGTTAAGAACCGGCGAAATCTGGAATGAAGCCAAACCATGAACTGATAAGTTTATACCGCTAATACTAACTCCAATAGGGGAATAAGGTGCACTTTCCTGATAGAGATCAACCCTGATTTGATCTGCAATGGTATCTCCATATTTGGCAAAAGGATTACCATTAAATAGGTCAACATCTTGTGCGGCAAACATGGTATTGGTAGCATTATCAAATAAACCTTCTAGGAAAAGATGCAGACGTACTGTTTTATGAGCGATAATAGTAACTGCAAACCTATCCTGACTTTCGCAACCTACAGTCTGGCTTGCATAGTAAATGCTTCCATTCGTCAAAACATGTGTTAGCATGAGTAAATTCCCACCAGCGGCAGCATCATACCATTTAATTGAAGACCCTGTTGCGACTAAATCAGCAACAGTAGCACCAGCGTTAAACGATTGAATTGCGTTACCAGTAGGAGCCCCGGGAATTTGGTTCACTGCGAGATGCAATGTATTTGAAGTGGCAATACTTACCGAAACACATGCAGCATTTGAAATCATCATGCAAAATACATTAGCAGAAGGGCCATTATATATAAATGAGGAAGAATGTTCGGCTTGCATCGAACCATCCACATACCAATTATATTCAGGTTCATTACCTCCATTAGTAGGAGTTGCTGTAAAGATAACTTCGTCGCCCTGGCAAATAGTTGCAGCAGGAGTTGAAATAGTAACAGCAGCCAATAATGCAGCAGGTTCAGTAATGGTAACACTTCCAATGGTTGATAAGCCACCGACATCAGTGACAGTAACAGAATAAACACCTGCCACAGTAATAATTGAATCAGCAGTTTGACCATTACTCCACAATAATGTATAAGGAGCATGCCCCCCTGCAATTATTACTTTAGCTTTACCATCAGAAGCTGAATGACATGAAGCAGCAGTGGTAATAAATGACACATGTAATGCGCCACCTATACCCTGGTTAAATTCGTTATCAGTGATATCATATTCCATCGGATTTCCATCACTAATACGTCCAATAAGTGTAGTATTAGGATCAACAACTGTCCATGTCATTGAAACAGGAACACTCTCAGCAGAGTCGAGAGATATGAAATGCTGACCAATTAAAACCTCATTTCCACCTTCTAAATAATATAAACTATAAGTTGCATCGCAATAGTCATATCCTATGTTCTTAATAATTGCATCAATCGTAATTTGTGCACCTGCAGCTGGCAAGGAATCACTCACATGATGTGACAAGAATACCAAATTGGGTGCCTTACCTACGATGATGGCCCTTGTAGCTTCATTGTTCAATTTGTTGCTTTCAATAATCTCATTATTATAATCAATAATGGTTCTGATAACATGAATACCTCGCAATGAAGATGACCATGTAGGTGTAACATGGACAGTACTGAAAGTACCACTCATCAATCCGGGAACACGTACCGTGTATAAATGTGTGTTATCCACTCTTGTGTAAAAATCAAGAGAGTCCGTACTAGTCATACCTATATTCTCATAAGTAATATCAATTCCAATAGGTTCGTCTAGATCAGGATTCAGTTTAGAAGGTGCAATATATTGCGACAGTACTCTGTAATCAGGTCTATCAGAAACCGTAACATAAACAATAAGCACATTGTTAGATTCATCACATTCAATATAGTTATTGTTTGGATCAGCTGTTATTCTCACCGTATAGACTCCTGTTTCAGGGAAGGCAAATGGATTACCGGCAAGATAAACAGGGAAAGCACAATAACAAGCAGTTGAACCTGCATAAGTGGTTGCATTACCTAAGTCTACCCATCCAGTGAGTCCAGGACCACTAACCTCAAACTTAATTTGAACATTAGAAGCTTTATATATACCATCATTATGCAGGCCAACATCAAAGACCACAGGTTGGTTTTTAATCTGAGTATGATTCCAGAATGCGCCACCGGAACAAGCATAACCAAAATCACTTAAATTTAATTCCCAACATAAACTTGCTGTTGCAGTATTATTGGTTTCATTTGATTCATCAATAACATTTCCGACATCAGCAGTTACTATAAGTAAATTATTGCCAAAAGCTGGTGTAGGAACAGTTATTGATATTTCATGTAATTGACCTGGCAACAAACCGGACTGGGCATAAACAATGTTATTCCCTGCTACATTGAAGAGAATATCAAATGCATCTGAAGCAGCTAAGCCATTGTTAGCAATCGTAGCATAAATTGTGATATTTCCGGGACTTTGAGGATCAATTGGATCTACTTTTAAATTTGTACAATTATAAATAGTTAAATCAGGCTTACAAGCTATTAATGTTGTAGATACGTTTATATTATTATTTGCCTCATTCAGTTCACTCACAACGTTTAGATAGTCCGCTTCAAATGCAAAAGAATAGTTTCCAATAGCGTGAGGTGAATGCCAGTCAAATGAAACTGAAGTACAAGTTAGAGCAGGCAAATTTGGTACGTTCTGATAAAGGGTATTTTCAAGTACACCATCTTTATAAATCTTCAAACGACAATCAAATGGCCCAGTTTGTACTCCCCCTGGATTATCTAATCCAAATGAAATACTATTAAAAATACATTCATTATATTGATTCCATAAACTACCAGATGCAACAATATCCTGAGTAGGATGAATCATTATGCAAGCAGAACTAGTGTTATTACCTTCATAACATTCAGCAACTGTATTGTTATAATCAATCGTTGCAGAAACATAGGTTCCGCCTAAAGAGTTAAAAGTAATGGCAGGAACTCCAGTAATGAAAGATGCCCCTGGAGCTAATGCCGGAACAGGAATAGCGATTGAAAGAAACTGAATACTACCAGGAGAAAATATTTGTAACAATGAAGGAGAACTGGCAAGATTGCCAATATTGCTAACCGTAACTGTTCCACTTAAAAATTCTCCCAGAAGGATATTCACACAATCATTCGTATGACAATATCCAGGATTAACAGTTTGTGGACCTAAATTTATTGATGTAACTAAATCCGGACAAAATGTTTGATAGATAATGAACTGAGTTGTTGTATCACCATAAAGTGTGTAATCTGTAATATGTATGTTTACATTATAAGTACCACCTGGATACGGAGCCCAAATACCCAAACAGTATTCTCCATGAGAATTGGTATAAGTGCTTCCTGTTTGTCCAGTTTCAACTACAGTATAGGTAACTGTTGCTCCAGCGCATGAAGAATCTAACAGATGAACTGCCGTCCCCTCATACCAAGCTCTTCCACATACACTTATGGTTGAATTCTGAGGAGCACTTATTGGGCTTGGAGTAGCGGTAATAACAATTCGTCCAGGTAAAGTGTAATTCCCATTCGTAAATGGTCGAATTGCTTGATTATCTAATTCATTAGGTTCAATAAGAACATTAGTATAATCAATAAATACTTGCATTGGACACCACGCTGGCAGAGCAGGTGTTTGAATATTCCATGAAACTGTTGTAGAACTATAAGCTCCTAAATGAGGAACCAATATGTCAGTAAATACAGTTGTCGGATCAAATTGATTGACTAAATGAACAATGAAATTATCAGCATCTCGCCCAGAATAATTATGAATTATAGCACTTACTGTAATAATATCACCCGGATTAGGATTTGCATCTGAGAAACTAATATCATTAGCAAAAATGCTAATATCAGCTTCATTTAAAATATTAGGTTCTTTGACCGGGCCTAAAGACGCAGAACATCCATTCACATCATTAGCCGTAATTAAAGTGCGCCAATTAGAAGATTCTGGAAGCGAAGTTGCAATGTAATAATAATCTTTACCATCAGTGACATTTTGGTCGGATGGATCAACTTCAAGCATATAGAATAATTTATCATTTGCATTTGTATAGCTTCCATTGCCTTCGAAATCAAGATATATTCTTGGATATGTAGATGCTGGCAAATTGCCATCAGCATCTGTATAACGGACTTCAAAACGATAAATGTTAGTAGGTGTACCATCATAAGGATTGACTACATGATTTAAGAAACCTGTATTCCCAGTATAAGTTAAATTAGGGGGATGATTAGAAGGAGGAAGTATTGTTTTGCTAGCACATTCTGAAGTATCACATAATCCTTCAGCACGTACATAATAGTTAGTGCTTTCTAATGGATTAACAGTAATAGAAGCTCCTATTCCAATAGAGTTACCACCACAGGTCCCTGAATACCAGTGCCAGGAAGCACCTGAGCCTAATGAGCCACCGTTCACTGATAAAGTAGTAC
>JBAWXL010000181.1:0-9540 GCA_037144095.1 Bacteroidota bacterium | reverse complement strand
CAAAAACATAACCATATAACTTCAAAATAGCCTTATCCATAGTTTTTACATACTTGGGTATCATGTCGGTTCCCGCAGCTTTAGCGTCTTTAATTGCCTTTTTGGGTTTGTTGCGCTTATTTTTAAAATCCAGTATTTTAGCATCTATTGCATCAAAATCGGCAGTATCAATATTCGTAAAAACAGAGGCGTTATTAGACAATACATCTCTCAAAGCTCCCGCGCGTGTCAGCGCAAGATTTTTAGAAACCCCCGTAAAATACGATATCGAACGTTTAACTTGTTTAGCCAAATCCCATTCTTCTTTATCATCGGCTAAAGCCCAGGCTTTCATGCCAATTCGGTTCATAGTAGTAGCCAAAGCTTCCTGAGCCTTGTCGCTTTCATCTTTAGCACTGCCCGGCACAATCACCTGGCTTTTAATAGCTCCGGTCAACTGATCAAAAGTGAGACCAAGAAGTGCCAACACAGCCACTGTCTCAAGAATAGCCGTAATAAGTGCTTTGTTGCTAAGTTTGTTGATAAACGTCATAAAAAGATCATAAGACGTGTACTTGTCATTAACTTCGTTTTTCATGATATATTTTTTTTAGTGATTAAAAAATTGGTTTATAGATTCTATATAAATTTGTCAAGAAATTAAGCATTGTAAATTTGACTGCTAAATTACAAAATAAAAAATTGATATAAACACCCCATGCTCTGTTCACCAAATTTATTTATTAACAATCATTCAGATATTTTTCGAAAACAAACAAGAATTCATTTTAAACAATAACAATCGAATTCTCTAAAATACTGATCAACTGCATATATATAGAATATTCTTTAGTTTAAAAAATAATTTCTATTGTTCATAACTTTTTCTAAATAATAAATACTATCAAATTACTAATATCTGTTATAGCCCCTTTTTAGAAGTTGGGGTTAACAACAAAAATCAGATAAAACCCAAACCTTGCTTTTCACCCCCTAAAAAACGAATCAACCCAAATAACTTATTAACCAATAACCCATTAACAAAATAACAAATCACCATGAAGAATAATTTTTTTACTATCGAAAAAAGTCAAATGAGTGCGCTTCAAAATCTAACGAGTAGCGTTAATTTTAAATTGAGAGGAGTTAATAATCGAATGAGAGGAGTTAATTTTCATTTGACGGTCAAAATATTTAAAATGACGGTCATTCAGAAGCCATTTAGGGGCGTTAATTTTCCATTGAGAAGGCTTTCCAGACTATTGAGAGAAAGTAATTTTCTAACGAGATTTATGTATTTTCTTCTGAGTTCGATATATTATCCACCGAGCGTCGTACACAGCCCGCCGAGGTCTAAGTATTTTTCTCCGAGAAAAGGCTATTTTTCTATGAGATTTGTCTATTTTTCTCCGAGATTTGAGCATTTCGCTTTTTTTTCGGTATTTAGCACCACGAGCCCTTCCCAGCCCTCCGAGCGTCGTTAATAATGCATACGGTAGTTTTTTTCGAATAACCTTAGAAGCACATCATTAGAGGATGAACTGTTTAATTGGTAAAGAAATAGAAAGAATAGTTATGAGTTTGGGAGATTAACAAAATTCAATATCTTTAAAATAAAAAAGACAAAGCCCTTAATATTAAGGGCTTTGTCTTTTTTAGAATTTACCTTTTGGTTGACCGACCAGAACTAGAATATACTATATTACAACACTATATTACTGACAGTTACAATATTTCAAAACTCTAAAAAAGCCGATTTAGTATCACAAAAATTGACTCTACCTACGTTGACCCCGAGAGTAAAATATTTTTTGTTTTTCGACCATTATGCCACCTTTTGTTCATATAAATACTTTTGAAATTCAATAAAAAGAGAACTAATTTTCGAAACATCCCCTAATACTTCCTTTGCATCTTCTAAAGATTGGTATTTATTAGTAAGCAAAATGGGTAATTTCTCTTGGTCAAGCTCTTCCACTCCTGACTCAATGTACTTACTCAATACGAACTCTATAAAATCCTTTTGTTTATCGTTTAGCAATGAAAAAATAGCAGCCTGTGATGTTGCTACCCTTTCCATCCTTGTCATTGGCTTTACGTCACTATTAAACACATATTCCAACACATCAAATAGGTCGCTTTTTTCAGCATCTATAAGCTGTTGTAACACCTTTAATTCTGCTTTACCGTAGCCTGCTTCATCTAATTTATCCAATAAGGTCTTTCTTGTCAGTGGATTGCCCCAAATTAGTCTTAATTCTACTTCGCTTTTAAAAAAGTCAGGAAGTTTGCCAAATAAGATTTGCAAAAATTCTTCAGCTGAAATAGGATTGCCCTCAGCACTTATAAACAAGGTGGAAATCATGTGCTGTATTTCTCTTTCCTTCCCATCCCCTAGTTTTACTTTCACTTTCTTACTGCATACACAAGGTCTTTGACCACATTTGTAACATGGAGGGAGCGGTTCTTTAGGACATGTGCAAGGAATACTTTTACATATTTTACATAGCTTTGGAGGTGATTTTTCGCATACACATGGAATTTGTCCACATTTCGAGCAGGGTTCATCAACTACTGGCTCCCCATCCCATTCGGGATCGGCGAAATGATGGTAAGCATTTACAAAATCAAATATTGTAAAAAACTCTTTACCTTCGAACAAACGTGTACCACGTCCAATTATCTGTTTAAACTCAATCATTGAGTTAACGGGGCGTAGCAAAACAATATTTCGTATATTTCGTGCATCAACGCCTGTCGATAGTTTTTGCGAAGTAGTTAATATAGTTGGAATGGTTTTCTCATTATCCTGAAACTCTCTTAAAAATTGTTCTCCAATTTCGCCATCATTAGCAGTTACCCTGACACAATAATTCAAATCCTTGCTTTTCTTATATTGGTTTATCAAGTCTCTTATTGCTGCTGCATGGTCTTGGATAGCACAAAAAACAATTGCTTTTTCATTTTGATTAGCTTCATCCATGTATATCTTTACACGCTTCGCTTCCCTCTCCTTTATCTCAATAATCCTATTAAAATCAGGTTCCTTATATACTTTTTTGGCTTCTATTTCCCCCTCAATAATTTGGTCATCATTTGTGTAAATATACTCATCAATGGTAGTTTGTATTCGCTTGACCTTAAATGGGGTTAAAAAGCCATCATTTATACCTTCCTTAAGTGAATAAATATACACAGGTTCGCCAAAATATTTATAGGTGTCAACATTACTGTCTCTTTTTGGAGTAGCTGTTAAACCTAATTGAACAGCAGGAGAAAAATATTCCATAATGGCTCTCCAATTGCTTTCATCATTTGCCCCTCCTCTGTGGCACTCATCAATAACAATGAAGTCAAAATAATCAGAAGGATAATCGCCAAAATAAGGAGTTGATTTACCTTCATTATCGGTACCACTCATAAAGGTTTGGAAAATGGTAAAGAAAATACTTCCATTAGTGGGCACACTTCCTTTTTTCCTTATTTCGCTTGGTTTTATTCTCACTAAGGCATTTTCAGGAAATGCAGAAAACGCATTGTAAGCCTGATTAGCTAATATGTTCCTATCAGCTAAGAATAAAATTCTTGGTCTTCTCCCTCCATCACGTTGCAAATTCCATCGGGTTTGAAATAATTTCCATGCTATTTGGAATGCAATAGCTGTTTTGCCAGTACCTGTTGCTAAGGTAAGCAGAATACGTTGTTTATTGTTGGCAATCGCTTCTAATGTATTATTAACGGCTATCTCTTGATAGTACCTTAATTGCCATGTTCCACTTTTATCTTCAAAAGGAATAGATGCGAACTTTTCTCTCCATGCGTTTTGAACAGCAAAAGTTTTATTCCATAAATCATCTGGGGAAAGATAGTCTGTTACCAAACCTTCTTCACCTGTTTTCATGCAAATAGAATAAATCTCCTTCCCATTTGTTGAGTAGGTTGTTTCTAAATTCATTTTTTCGGCATACAGCTTTGACTGTGCAACTCCTTCTCCAACTCCTAAAGCATCGCTTTTGGCTTCAATAATAGCCAATTTTATTCCTTTATAGACTAAAACATAATCGGCAGTGAGCTTTTTAGCTCTTAACCCTCCCGTTTGTATCCTCCCTGCTGTAATGTTATACTCCCGAAGGATTTTTGAACCTTCAATTACTCCCCAACCACAAGCTTTTAACTTGGGGTCAATAAGTTCTGCTCTTGTTTCGGCTTCGTTCATTATTCATTATTTTTTATTACTATCAAATAACCATCAAATAAAAAACACCTGACATACAGACTCTTGAAATAATGCCATAATGTTTTACAAGATAACTATCAAATAAGAATTTCATATTTCTATTTCACTTTTCCTGTTTTATAATATCCAAAATTTCCTGACCAAACCAATCAGCTCTTTTTTGTCCAATACCATTTATTCCTAATAGTTGTTGCTTTGTGGTTGGCTTATGTTGAACAATTTCATTGAGTGTGCTATTTCCAAATATCATATATGGCTTAACTCTATCATCCATACTTAGACGCAACCTAAGTTGCCTGAGAGACTCGTACATAACTAACTCAACATTATTAAACGTATATGTTTGTGATTTTTGTTTCAATATTTCAAAGTGGGATTTGCCTGTTGGCTTTGATGGCTTATTATTTTCCTTTGTGGATGCTAACTTAAAATCAATACCTTTTTCTTTTGCATAGAATATTAGGGAACCGATACCAATTGCACCATTATTTCTATGATGTAGATTTGAAAACTGTTTATCGCATTGAGTGGGGTTATAGTCGGGGTGGAATTGTGATATTCTATGGTAGTATTCTCTCCCTGCTTCGCCGAACTCTGATGATAATCCAAAACCGATTTTTATCCAATTCTCATAGGTATCCGTTAAATCAATTTTATTCTGTTCAATACAACTTATAATCTCGTTAATGACTTCATGCTTATCCTGAGACTTAACATCTATTAAATAGCTCCCCTTATTGCTGTTGGTTTTTTGTTCAATGGTTTCAGGCATTAAACATTCTGTGAACACTTCTGAAAACGGATTGCAATAAATATCGGGGTCATAAGAAAGCAGCAAACACCTTGCGACATCCTTACAAGCACTATCTATTTTTACTTTAAACTCATCAAGGTAGTATTTTTCTAATGCATAATATTGTTCGAGATGGGTTATCTCATCGGGGTTTATTTTTACCACTACCTTGATGCCTTTACCGCCCGGACTTTTAAAGCAGACATAAGAATAAATATCTTTGCTAAGCTTATCGAACAATTCATCATAATTATCAACATCATCAATGTCTATTTGTATAAGACCGCTGTGTTGCATAAGGTTTTTACTATTGCGCTCAATGAAAATACCCGATAGGGTTACGCATGGGATTTGACCTTGCTTTATTTTTTTGTATGTTTCTTTATCCTGCTCATTGCGTGCATTTTCGATGGTTTCTTTAATATAACCATACTTTACAATTTCTATCAGTTCATTAATATCCACCTCCCCCTGAGGCTCTTTTGCACTATAGAGGTTGTTATAGTATGAAAAGCTATACTCTGTATTTATTAAGTTCATATTCATCACACTATATTTTTTATTGTTTCATATTATTATATTTTACTACAACAGGCTTTCAGCTTAGAGTCTATCAGTTTCGGATTCGTTCATGCTATTAGTTGTTACTGTTAATTAGATTCACTACCAATTTTACCATTATATCTTTTTCTTCTGATTTGCTTTCAGCTATCATAATAGTTATTGCCACTAATGCATTATCACCTATTCTTTTATTCCCTAAAGCATTCAACAGTTTATTATTCATATCTAAAAAATAAACAAACAGTCCTGCTGCTATTCGCTTATTTCCATCTGTAAAAGAATGATTTTTGACAATAAAATATAATAAATTGGCAGCTTTTTCCTCAATGCTTGGATATAAATCTACCCCATTAAATGTCTGATAAATCGTATCTAAAGAACTTTTAAAAGATTGGTCTTTTTCGTTGCCAAACAAATCACTCCCATTTTGATTTTTATTCCAAATCCTAATTTGCTCAATTGCCTTTTCGTAGTTCAACTTTTTTGTAATGGCTTCAACTTTATCGGGAATTTCAATCGTCAGACTTTGATGGTCGTACTTATCTAAGGTTTCTAAAGCATAAGCATATTGTTCTAATACAGTAAGTATCCCTTTTGCCTCTTGGGTTGACAAAGTATCTATGTTGCCTGCTTTTGATGCTAATTTTATTGCTTCACGCAAGTCTTTGAATTTTCCTGAGGCTTCTTGCAAACGTTTTTCGTTTAAAGCATATCCATTTACAAGGTAATCTTTTAAACGTTGTGTTGCCCATTGCCTAAATTGTGTGCCTTGAATTGATTTAACACGATAGCCAACAGATATTATTACATCTAAATTGTAATATTTTACTTTGTAGCTTTTGCCATCAGTGGCAGTTGTCAAGGAATCCATTACAACTGAAACGGAGTCTAACTCCTTCTCTTTAAAAACATTATTTATATGTAAGCTAATATTTTGTTTGCTCTGTTTAAACAGTTCTGCCATTTGCTGTTGGTTTAACCAAATAGTTTCCTGCTCAAATTTAACCTCCAAAACGGTTTGCCCATCTATTGATTTATATATTTCTATTTCACTCATAAGGCAATTTCTTTAATTGTTCTCAACTCCCCACTAAAGGCTTTTTGCAATACCGATTTCTTCAACTCCTCCAAATCTTCAATCTTCTTTTGATATATCCCTTCTAACTTCTTGGTTTCGGTTGATAGGGTATCAAGTTTTTGGACTATGGTTTGTTGTTCATTTAATGATTTGGGAAAACAAATTGAGAAATCATTTTTCAATGTATTTCTTGCCAATTCTGTTTGTCCTCCACACCCTTCCCCTCTTTTAGCTATTTCATCTTCAATGAAAATTAATGCCCAACCAAAAAAATCAATAAAAAATAAATTTTGTATTGCTCTAACTATCGTAACGTGGGAGTCAACAGTAACATTTTCCAATTCATCCCTTACTTGTGCTACCCTTCCTAGTGTTCCAGTACCAGTGGAGTTTATTAGTACATCTCCAAATTTAACCATTTTTTCTGTGCTGACTTTCTTTGATTCTCCATCGTGAAATCGAGAATATTCATAGCTTATCTTATGGTCACGAATACATTTTTGGTTTAATACAATTATGCCATTTTTTTCAAGATACTTTGGAGACACCCCTCTAATAATTAATTCACATACATCCCCCAACCTCTTCTCCTCCCAATCTTCCCCCTTATTCTCAAACACCCCCTGCAAATAACTCTCAAAAAGTTCTTTTGCATTCTTAAGGTTTTGCTCAGCATTGGCTTTGGCTTTGGCTATGGCGGCAAAGGTTGCATCTAAGATGGCGGCTATGCGTTGTTGCTCGTGGAGAGGGGGGACAGGAACTTTAACCTCATCAAGCATATACTTTGTTACTTGATTTATCATTGGGTTTTCACCACCTCCAATTTGTTCTCTGAAATTATCAGAAATGAAGAACCAAGATAAAAACTGATTTATTGGACTTCTGATTATGGTCATAAAAGTTCCAAAAGTCATTTCTTCAGATAAATCATTAATTGTAGCTGTTTTCCCAACTAGCCTTTTACTCCCATTTCGGCTGCACATTAAAATGTCACCATTTCTAACAATTAAATTTTCTTTTATCTTCTTTTTAACTCTGATTAAATCTTCTAAATCAATTTTTCCTTCTTGTATATTTGATGATCTTAAAACAATAATTCCTTCACTACTCACATCTTTTGGCGAATAGGTTAAGCCAATAGAATACTCTGCTATTTCCCCCAATTTTTTTATTTCCCAACCTTGTTTCATATCAGTTCCAAAATTGAGTTTAAAATATCGGCACTTTCTTCATCTAAAGCTTTCATTTCTTCTAATATTGCCTGGGGTGAACGCAAGGCAGCTTCTTCTTTCTTGTTGGGGTTTTTGGCGCTCAGGTCGTAGGTGGTGTTAGCTTCTTTAAGCTCAGCTACCGAAATGCTCCACGAGTTTTCGCTTTCGCCAAAGATTTTTTGCAATTCAACAAACTCTGCCAAATCGTTTTCGCTAAGTGGGTTTGTTTTGCCTAAATTGCGGTCTAAGTTGAGTTGGTAGTACCATACTTTTCTGGTGGGTGCGCCCTTCTCGAAAAACAATACAACAGTTTTAACTCCTGCCCCTGTAAATACTCCCCCTGGTAAATCTAATACAGTATGCAGGTTGCAGCTTTCGAGTAACAGCTTGCGCAAACTAATAGAAGCATTATCGGTATTGCTCAAAAAAGTGTTTTTGATTACAACGCCTGCCCTGCCTCCTGCTTTCAATATCTTAATGAAATGTTGCAAGAAAAGAAATGCAGTTTCGCCTGTTTTGATAGGGAAATTTTGTTGGGCTTCGGCACGCTCTTTGCCTCCAAAGGGAGGATTTGCCAACACTATATCGTAGCGGTCTTTCTCCTCAATATCAGCAAGGTTTTCGGCAAGGGTGTTGGTGTGCACAATATTGGGGGCTTCCACTCCGTGCAAAATCATATTCATTGTGCCTATTATGTAGGCTAAGGACTTTTTCTCCTTCCCATAGAAGGTGCGTTTTTGCAGGGTTTCGTAATCGGAGGTCGATAGTGGGCGAGCTTGGGTGTTGCCCCCACGCAAATATTCAAATGCTTCGCACAAAAAACCTGCGCTGCCCACTGCCCCATCGTATATGGTGTTTCCAATTTCGGGTGCCACCACCTTTACAATGGTTTTAATCAGCGGACGAGGGGTGTAATATTCGCCCCCATTGCGCCCTGCATTGCCCATGTTTTGAATTTTCGATTCGTAGAGGTGGCTCATTTCATGCTTTTCGGCATGGGTTCGAAAGCGCAATTCGTCGATGCGGTTAATCACCTCACGCAAATTGTAGCCACTTTGTATGCGGTTTTTAAGTTCGCTGAAAATCTCACCTATTTTATATTCGATGGTGTTGGCACTTTCGGCATCGGTTTTAAATTTTTTAAGATAAGGAAACAGTTTGATGTTTACAAAGTCTGAAAGGTCGTCGCCCGAAAGTGCTTTTTGAGGGTCAATCTCAGTTTCGTTAAATAGTTCCTGTTTTGCTCTTTTTGGTGCAGCCCAAACACTCCACTGATATTCGGGAGCAATAATAGGAGTGTATGACTTACCTGTGAGTTCGGCGGCGGTTTGCTTATCTTTTTCTAAATCGTCGAGGTATTTCAGAAATAGTATCCATGAAGTTTGTTCAACATAATCCAGTTCGCTGCCACATCCCGCATCTTTGTGCAGTATATCATCAATATTTTTAAAAGTCTGTTCAAACATTAGCTATAAATTAATTTTGCGAAAATAATCCGTTAATGGAATTAAACGGTAAAAATATAGATTTTTTCAGAAGGAAACGAAAAATAAAAAAAATCTCCTGTGCTTTAAGGTAAAGTCTGCAATGCAGAGACCCAAACACAAGAGATTTTTTGTAAAATTGGCGTAATGGACATTTTTCAGGCTATTTTTTTGTCACTTGGCTCTAATGGACA
>JBAWXL010000180.1:0-9632 GCA_037144095.1 Bacteroidota bacterium | reverse complement strand
AAAAGCCGAAATACTGCACAATAGTGCCACTAAAAGCGTAAGTTTTTTCATGATAGATTAATTTTAAAATTGTTTTTAAATTGTTTGGTTATTATTTTTTTAATTTTTATTGAAGAATTACAGGTGTAAATGTTTCAACTGCAACGGCATTATCCCTAATTACTAAAGTGTCTTTCACTGAATAAGTTTTGCTGGTAGCCGGGTCAGTGACAGTATAATTCAAATAAAAGGCATTTCGTTGTTTACCACCCCATTGCTCCAGACCTACAACATATTTTCCTGTACCACTAATATTGGTTGTTGAAGTGGGTTCTTTGATAATTGTAACGGTATTATCTGCAGCAACTTCCATAATTCCTTTAAAATTAACGGACGAAACTGCTAATTTGTCGGAATACAACAACTTAGTCAAAGATAATGTAGATAATTTAGGAATGAATGTAGTATATTCAATAAACTTCTTTTCCCAGCCGTATCCTTTTGCAGTAGCGGTTACTCCGGTTGTAATGTCTTGTTCAACTCCACGTTTGAGGTAGTAACCATTGTATTTGTTTACATACTTTATAGCATAAATGGTATAGTTCTGAGCTTTCACTTCCCAATTTACGGGAATGCGTGGATCAACTCCCCATTTTGATGCGATTGTTGAGATTGGAGAAATAATAGAGGTGGATGATTTTCTTCCTTTTAACAATGAATCAGTTGTGGTACTTAATATTCTGATAGGTAATACATATTTAGTCGTATAAGATAATGGATCAGCAAAAAAAGCATCGGTTAGTTTCACCGTAATACCACCATTAAAACTACCAGCAGGTATAACCATGTTATTCATCGTTATTGGTTCATAATAAGTTGAAGGAAGTAACTTTAGTCTTACATTGCTTGTTCCATTGTTAAATGCCAAGCTATCCACCAAACTTGGATCAATTTCAAACTGTACATTTATATTTTTTACATTTGCACTCACACCACTCATAGATGCTTTAATCTCAAATTGATGCAATAAATCATTGGTCGTATCATAATAATCAGAGCCACCAAGAACTAATGTTCTCACCGGATATTGCCATCCAAAATAGGTCGCTGTATAATCAAAACTTTCAATAGGAATTGGTCCATTTTCACAAGAAGTCAAAACAGATACGGCAATTGCTCCAATCAATAATTTTATATTTGTAATTTTCATAATATTTTTCTTCTAACTATTATTTAATTTGTACCATTTTGTTCTAATTTTGGGCATTTAAGAATTTCGCTATTAGGTATAGGAGCAAAATATTTAAATGTGGTGAAGTTACGAATTTCGTCATCAATTGATAGAAACTGTGGAGCTCCACCCGATACCAAAATGCGTGCTTTATGTAATATTACATTGGTTTCCAATCCCCAACGCCTTAAATCCCAAAAACGAAATCCTTCGAATGCTAGCTCTATGCGTCGTTCATTTCGAACTAATCCCATAAAGTCTGTTGCAACCAGATTGGTTGCATAAGCATCACGGTTAGTTATTCCGGCACGTTTACGTATTGCTTTGATTACATCCCTAGGGGTATAAGAATAATTCCCTTTCCAATCTGCTCCGTGTGCTGCTGTTCCTGCCTCAGCAAATATAAGAAACATTTCTGTGTAGCGGATTAACGGACGAATTGTTTTCTTGCCTGCTACGGGATTTGTGATTGAGAAATCGGGGCGCAGCAATTTTTTGAGATAATAACCAGTACGCGTTCCTCCCGGATTTTCTATTCCGTTCTTTGAATCATCTTTTGAAGTTTTAATTATAATAGTACTCGTCGGACTTAACTTACCACCATCACGAATTACACAAGTGTCCAACCGTAAATCTCTGTTCAAGTAAGGTTTTGTAGGATCATATAATGATCGTGAATCAGTGATTGGGTAACCGTTCAAACCTGTAAAAGCGTCAACAAAATCCTGTGTTGGATTTACTTGTCCCTTCCCAGAAAGTGAAGGTGGATAATTCTTTGCTTCAATGGTTAGCGACATGTTATATGCAGTAGTAGCTTCACTTGCCTGATTCATTCTCCAAATTATTTCGGCATTGTTTTCATTATCATTGGTTGTATAGAAAATCTTCGGTTTTAATACACTCGATAATGAGGCAAGTCCACCACCATTATCTTTACCAATATGTTCAATCATTATTGATGAGTATTTTAATGCTGAATCGCAATAAGCCGGATCATAACTACCCCCATTATATTTCGGACTTGCAGCATGCATATATAACTCTGCTTTAATAGCCAAACAAATCCATGAAGTTAGTCTGTTTTTATTTTTTATTCCAAAAACTCTGTCAATCCCAATATATTCGCCTGGCAAGTTTGCTATCGCGTAATTTAAGTCTTTTACAATACTGTCTACTGTTGATTTATAAGTTGGTCTTTCGATATTTCCCCACACATTTTGATCAATATCAACCAATTGTTTTAAGTAAGGAACTCCCAAGACATTACCAGATGTACCAACGCCACCGTAATATCGCAACAACATAAAATGATGATAAGCTCTTACACCATAAGCCTCTGCAATCCAACGCTTTCTATAAAGACTGTCATCCACAGAGCTACTCCAACTGATTTTCATTGTTGGAGCATAAATTAAAAACTTATTTACATTTACAATTGCCTTATACGAAGAAGACCAAATTCCGGTAGGGTCTGATAATGCATTCCATGCTCCATTTACCATTGGCAAATATGCGCTTGTTGGATCATTAATTACAGCATCATCAGTAGCACATTCCGAAAAATCATAAGTTGTAGGAATCAGGGAGTAAGCAGTAGTTAAAAACCCAAGACTTGTTATTGGATTTGTTAATGTTCTTTCAATTCCATAGTCGTTATCAGATTCGGGACTAAACATATCCTGACAACTTGTAAGAAATAAACAAATTAATGCGAGAGAAATAAATAATATTCTATTTTTTGTGTTCATGCTAGTCAATTGCTTTTAATTAATATACAATTTTGAATCCAAGAGCAAAATTACGTGTGTTGATATATGGATTTACTTGTCTTAACCTTGAATCCTCAGCTATCATTAACAAATTACTTCCTCTTACATAAGCACTAATACCCTTTATAAAGAAATTATGAAACAATTTATCCGGCAATGAATAATTCAATTGTGCCCTACTTAGTGTCAGATTATCTCCTTTTACCATCCAGAAATCGGATGTTCTGAAATTGTTTTGACTTGTTTGAGCTGATAATCTTGGATAAGTTGCAGTGGCAGCAGTAGCATCAGTCCAGCGATTTAAAACCATTTCTGAGTATTTAGTATTTCCATCCACCCAAAAATAAGTATTTGGAGCCTCTGTAGTACTCATCATCCAGTCAAATCCTAGCTGATAACCGGCTGTAACAAATAATGAGAAATTTTTGTATGCAATAGTAAAATTCACATCGCCCATTACGCGTGGACTCCAGTTTCCAATAGCGGTTTTATCATCATCATTAACAACTCCATTTCCGTCTAAGTCTGCATATTTAATATCACCCCGTCTGATAGTTCCAAATTTCTGATTTGCTGCAATTGCTTCAGCATCGGTTGCAAAAAATCCAAGACTTTTTAATCCCCAAAAAGTGTCTGTTGGTTTACCAGCCAGATATTGGTAGTTATTTGTATGAATCTCGTCCAATTTTACATTTGAAGATATTGAATATAGCATATTTGCACCAAATGATAAGATAATGTCATGAATTTTCTTTTGATATTTCAGTGAAATATCAATTCCGGTATAGGATGTTTCACCATAATTTTCAAACGGAATCAAGGTAGAGATTATAGAAGGGTAGAAGTTTAATCGCTGTAAAATCTGATCCGAATACAACGTGTTAAAGTAACTTGCATCGATGAATAAACTATTTTTAAATAGCGATGTTTCAAATCCTACATTCAGATTCTTCATTTTTTCCATACCCAAATTATTGTTTAAAACCTGGGATACAGATGTTCCCTGATAAACATAACCACCAGCATCACCACTTCCCCAATAATTTCCGGGAGTATAAATTTCTCTATATAAATTATATCCAAATGAAGTTGAAGCATCTGTATTTAAAATACCTGCTGAAGCTCTAATTTTTAAATAGTTGACTGTTTCATTTTGTTTCCAAAATTTATCATTTGTCACAACCCAACCCAATCCAACCGAAGGAGAAAAAGACAACCTTTTGTCCGGCGCTAATTTGACTGAATTTATCATTGCACCTGTAAAATCAAACAAATAGCATTTTTTATAGTCATAAGCTAATCTTAAACCAACGTGAGCATTTTTAATTGCATGAATTGAATTTAGAACATTGGATGTTTCATAATAACCAAGTAAGGTGCCTGAAACGTGATTATTATTAAAGGTTCTGTCGTAATCAAGCTGTAGATTTGCACCTAAAGTTCTTGATAATGCGCCAGAAGAAAGTGTCAATACGCCAGTTTTGGTATTATTGTTAATTGCTGCAATCCCTGTAATTTTATCAGTTATGCTATCCCAAGTAGCTTCATAAACAGCATAGGTATTTTGAATGGCTTTGTCAAAAGTTCCATAAGTATCAAAATTTACATTTCCCCGTAACATTAATCCTTTAGTTATTTGCTCCAAATCAAACACAATACCGGTATTTACCTGCATTGTATTTTTGAAGTTGGTGGTATATCCAGCCAGATTAAATTCTCCATAAATGTTTTTTCCATAGCTATTTCGGGTAATCAATGAATTACCACCCAAAATATTATTCCCATTTACATGAATCAATGGATCAGCAATTGATGGATTTTCAAAAGAACTAATTGGTAATAAAGGAGAATAATCATTGGGGCGATAGGTTGAAGCCATTGAATAATAATCAGTTCTGAGTCCGGTTGTATTATTGAAACTGAAAGCAGCATCAATGTAACTTTTAATATGTTCATTGATTTTAAAATCTACATTCCCTCTTACCCTTAATCTGTCTGTTCCATTACTAACTCCATTGTTGGCTTTATAAAAAACACCCTGATGTTCATATCCTACATTTGCATAAAATGAGGCTATATTATTTCCACCTCCAAATTCACCTACAAATCGGGTATTATTATTTATTGGATTTAGGAATTCACTACTATAATAATCGACATCAGGATAATGATATGGGTTAGTTCCATCATATTTTGATATCAGGCTTGCACTAAAATCCGGAGTCTTATTTGGATTATCATTTAATTGCGCTTCATCATACAAAGTCATATAATCCTTTGAGCTCAAATACTTCGGCAAAGCAATAGGCACATTAACACCTTGTTCGATGCTCATGCTTATAAGTTTTTTATTAGCTACACCACGTTTGGTTTTAATATTAATTACTCCGTTTTTAGCCTGACTTCCATATAATAATGTGGAATTGACATCTTTTAGAATAGTTATTTTTTCTATTTCTTCTGGTAAAAGGTTGGATGCATCTCTTGGTAATCCATCCACAATAACCAAAGCATTGCCTAACCCAAGTAAATTATAACCACCTTTCATTCCGGCACCATAAGAATCTAATAATTCCTGTATCCGAGATACATTATCCAGTTTAATAATATCCTGAACATTAATATCTGATATATTTCCTACCGATATACCTCTTTTTACTTCTTTGAAAGCCATAGGCAATATATCTTTATTTCCAAACAAATAAGGGCTTTTAGTTAAGATTACATTTTTATTGTTATTATCAAGCGCTTTTAACAAAACGGAGTTATATCCTTCTGATTCAATTAATAGATAGGAATCTGTGAAAATTTGAATGCTAAATGATCCATCTATGTTTGCATTGGTTATTACATCACCTTGGTTTCCATATATTTTAGCATTTGGAATTGGATTTCCAACAGAATCTTTAACTAATGCATTAAAAGTTATAGTAGGTTTTTTGGATTTAATTTGCCCAGTCAATTGTTGAGCAATTCCTCCAAAAATGAAAATCAAAATAAAAGTTCTATATAATATGTTCTTCATATAATAGTATTTTAATATTTAAGATCAATTTGATTACAACCAATTACCAACCCGGATTTTGTACAAAGTCCTGACTAATCTGAACTTCGGAATTTCTTATTGGCAACCAGAAGTGTTTTTTCTCGAACACTTTCTTACCATACGATCTGATTTTAAAGTAGGTATGATCTTTATCAAAATCCAATACATCAAGACGCATATATTCCGGCTGATCAGACACGTACCAACGACGTAAATCATACCATCTATGTCCTTCAAATGCTAATTCTACGGCTCTTTCTCTTCTAATTGTTTCTCTCATTGTATTATCATCAACATAAAAAGAAGCCGGAAGAGGTAATGAAGTACCATCTGGATTTAAAACCCTGTCTCTGACAGCCTTAACAGCTTGCCATGCTTTAATATGACAACCAGTCATATTTGGATCAACAGATGATGGATCAACGTTTGCACCGTAAGCCTCAGTTACAGCTTCGGCATACATCAAATATACATCAGCTAATCTGATTACCGGCACACATCTATTAATATCTGTTGACCAACCATTCCCATTACTTGCCCAAATAGTACTATCTCTGTATTTTTGCCAACCGTATCCGGTATCTGACCGTCCTACTCCTCCACGTTCAGAACCTCCAATATATAATTTTGCAGGAGTCGAAATTGGGGATGTTTTCATTAAACAAGATCCATCATATATAATATTTTTATAAAAACGTGGATCTCTATTTTTCCATGGGTTTATAGTTGGAGTGTTGTAAATATTAGGATCAAAGCGAGTTCCATCTTTCATTCCGAAATATTCTACATAATTTTCTAATGGACCACAACCTGTACTCCAACCACCCATAGTGTCAAACTCTTCCGAAACTTGAGCATTTCTTGCATGAGCCACAATCAATGTATTTAAAACACCTTCTTTTCCTCTTCCTGGAATAAGACGTGCAAAGCCATAAAAGTTCTGACTATAATTTATCCATGGCAACAAATCATAAGTTGAACCGCCGCCAAGCGCAGATAATTGTATAATTTGCCAGAAGTATTTTGCCGCTTTTTTACAATATTCTTTATTGTAGGTATAATCACCCGTTGAAGAACCATTCATCAAAGGGCTTCCGGCATATAACATTACCTTACCTAATAGAGCATAAGCTGCACCTTTTGTAAAACGACCCTGATTAGTACCTACCGAGATTTTGCCTGTTTCTGTATCATCCCAATTAATAGGAAGTTTTTGGACTGCAATTAATAAGTCATTTTCAATGCTATCAGAAGAGGCTGCATATGTTAATCTTTTATAATCTAATTTGTCATTCGGAGTAAAGACCTTCGTTATGTAAGGCATTCCTCCCCAGGCACGAATAATAGAAAAATGTAAAAATGCTCTTAAAAAGCGGGCTTGACCTTCAATTAAATCTTTTTGATCCTGCAAATTCACTCCTTTGTAGGAAATTGTCATTTTATCTAAGTTGGCTAATGCGAGATTTGCTTTACGAATACCTGCCCATCCACCTTGCCAATATCCAAAGTTTGAACGACCATCACCTGAGCTCATACCATAAGCTGTAAAATAGGGATTAGAACTATATAACCCATTTCCAATAGCATAAAAAGGCGTACATTGCGCTGTTTCCCAACCACGGTAATCTGAATTGATAGAAGACATATAACTTAATTGCGTCATTAAAAGATCATCACCCCAATTAAAATTGTTTTGAGATGAAACAGTAGAAGGATCAATCATACAATCATACCCATCTTCAATAAATCCCTGAAATTTATCAAAAGACTTGAAAACATCAGCATCTGTTAGGCCGGCCGCAGGTGATTTATCTAAATAATCCTGACATGAACTAAGTCCAAATCCTAAAATCAATATATATATAAGTCCTTTAAAAAAATGTTTTCTTTTCATTGTTTCAATTTTATTAGAAGGTTACGTTAAGACCAAATTTTACAATTCTTACTGTAGGATATAGAGTTGTTCCTGTTTGATCGTATATATTTACAGCAGCTTCTTTATCATCAGGCATTTTAGACCAGAAAATCAGGTTATTACCCGACAAAGACATTTTTAATGAGCTCATATTTAGTGTCTTTAACCATTTCCCTGAAAAAGTATATGCCAACTCTACGTTTTTAAGCCGCAAGTAAGAACCATCAAATACTTTTCCTCTATAGGATGATGTTAATCCATTACCAGTTCCACCGGCTCGTGAAATTGCATATACTCCATTTGGATTACTTGGTGTCCAGTAGTTATTAATTAAAATGTTAGCTTCAGGTGCACGAGAATCAGAAGAAAGTCCAAGTATGGAAGAAAAATCCTGAGAAACATCGTATACCCCAAAGAACTGAACCATTAAACTAAGTCCTTTATAATCAACACCAGTGGTAATATTATATGTGTTTTCGGGTCGGCTGTTAAATCCATAACGGAATCCATCGGAACTATTAATAACTCCATCAGAATTAAAATCAATTACTGCTAAATCACCAGGTAAACGACCTGCATTAGCTTCATAAGGAACACTTCCATATAAATCATCCCAGCTTTTATTAAATCCCGGTTGTTCAACTTGTTTAAATGGCTGCCCAATCGGGAAACCCGCAGATTTTTGATAGGCTGGTCTAAATTGAGGATCTTCCGCAAAAACAACATTTTCCTTTGAATGTGAAAAGCTATAATCAACCCAACAATGAACACCTGACCATGTATGTTGTAATTTTACACTGATTTCAAAACCTTTATTCTGTACTTTGCCTATATTTGCCGCAACAGGAGCTGCCCCAAAGTATGCGTATATATTACTTGCTCTCTGTGATGCAGACATAAATACATTGCTTCTGTCATCTTGAAATACATCTACAGTTCCTGAAAACGTTCCATTAAATACTGAAAAATCAAGTCCTATATTTTGTTTTTGTGAAACTTCCCATTGCAAATCAGGGTTTCCAATTACCAACTCTTTTAATTGCTGATATGTACCTCCGACTATTCCGGGGCCTATAGCTCCATTTGTATACGTGGTCCCAAAGGTTGCGATATCACCTCCATCAAGCCCCCATTGTGTATTATAAGACCATCGAGGCGATGTAAAATTATCACTACCAACTGTTCCAATAGAATACCGAAGTTTTAGTTTATCCAGCCACGGTTGTTTAATAAAAGACTCGTTGGATAACATCCAACCTAGACCTAACGATGGAAAAAAACCAAAACGATATTTAGCCGCAAACCGTTCAGAACCATTATATGCACCATTAGCTTCTAAGAAATATCGATCATCATACCCATAGGTTAATCTTCCAACCCAATCTTCCCTGTAATGCGGAAATTCACTCCCACTTGTACTCTGTTCACGACTCATAAGTGCTAAAGCAGTAATATCATGCTTCCCAAATGAACGTGCATAATTTACTTGACCTTGATAGTACAATCGGTCTTCAGTACTTCCAACACTAAATGACTCCGCTCCAATAGTTCCGGGTTTAGCATAAAAATCTAGGTCGCTTCCACCACTTGCAGGATTATATGTTATATTTCCATCCCTATCAATACTTTTTGCCAACAACTGTATTTCATTAATTGATGATCCTGAATACAAGCGATTATCATATGACAAAG
>JBAWXL010000179.1:0-9638 GCA_037144095.1 Bacteroidota bacterium | reverse complement strand
GCGGTATGCCATTTTGGTCGTTCATAACATTTAAAATGGGGGGTAATTCTGATTTATAATTGTAGACATTCTGCATGTCGAAATAGACATTGAGTGACCACTTTTTAAAGAAGTATTTTTTATCAACCCTTATATCAAGGCCATGGTTTTCTTTGAGTCGTTTGCTGTTCAAGAGGCTATAATCGGGCAAGCCTTGTGGATTGATGTTCCAATTAGTTTTAAGCAGGCTGGCATCATAATTATATGGCGTATAAGGAGAGCCCATTGAGTAACGCCATTTGAGTCCAAATTCCCAGTTATGCTTAAAAGCTTTACCTAATACAAAATTTACAATGTGCTTATTGTCCCATGAGGAAGACACATATTGATCGTTTTTATCCTTGAACTCACTTCTGACAAAAGTGTAGGTGATTAGTCCGTAAAAACCTTTGAAAAGTTTCTGTTGAGCCAGAAATTCAATCCCATAAGCCCTGCCTTTAGAGGTAGAAACTACTGCTTCGTTGCCAACAGAACCATAGTTTGTGCCAAGATTTGCTAAAGAAATAGAATCTTTTAGGATGAAAGGAAACTGATCGAGATATTTTAGGAAACCTTCTAAACTAATCTTCAGATTATTGGTGGTAATATATTCGAAGCCTGCCACAATGTGAAAGGCTTTCTGATATTTAATACCATTTGCTTTATTTACCAAAACTCCAGATGCATCTCCAAAACCTAATACTGTGTAGGGAGGCAATTGATAATAAATTCCGGTGTTGGCATTGAAGGAGAGCTTTGGAGAGATGTAATAAGAAAGAGAAAAACGGGGGGAGAGCTGGTCAATTAGGTTACTCATAGCTGAAGAATAATTATTTGCATCAGACCTAATGCCAAAAGATAATCCCAGTCGATTATCGAAAAAGCTTTTGCTTAATTGAGTGAAGAAACCCCATTTGTAAAAGCTCATTTTTGTATCATAATTTATGGTGTCTCTTATGGTGGGTAAGGCAATAATATTGTAAGTTTTATTGATGTATTTATCTAACTCAAAATTTACACCATAATTAAGCTTAAAGTCGGAAAAATGATTGGTGCGTTCGATTCTTAATTTATTCTCAATTTCCTGAGAGGTATAATTTAAAATTAAATTCTCGGCTTTACTCTCATCGTTATTGATATATTTCGATTGGTCATTATTCAGCATATTCCTGCTTAAAGCAATAGTTGTGAAACTCTTCTTGTTATAATGAACGTATTTGACCCCTGTCATGTAATTCCATTGCGTCAATACAGGAAGATAGCCTAAAATATATTTTTGTAGCTCTGTTCCGTTTGCTTGCAGGCTTGTATTCAGTTTGAAGTTGTCTATGGCTCCTAATCCCAGCAGTGTAATTTCGTTTTTATTGTCGATTTTCCATTTATATTTCAGGAAGAAGTCGTTATAAGTAGGCAGAAAAGGCAATCCAATTAAACTAAAAAGATATTGCAGGTATGATCTTCTATATGACGCAATAAGTGTAGCATTTTTATTTACAGGGCCTTCAACAGTGATACCCAAATCGCTTGAGCCCAGCGTGAAGTTCCCACCCCACCTATCGGAACGTCCTTCTTTTAAGGAAAATTCCATGATTGAACTTAATGCATTTGATCTGTTAGCAGGAAAAGCACTAGAATAGAAATCTACCTGGCGAATAAAATCGACATTTATCATTCCAACAGGACCACCAGAAGCCCCTTGAGTGGCAAAGTGATTTATATTGGGGACTTCAATGCCATCAATAAAGAACCTGTTTTCGTTAGGACCACCTCCTCTTATAAGAATATCATTCCTAAAAGAAACAGAGGGTGTAACTCCTGGTAATGTTTGAATTACTTTTGAAATATCTCTGTTCCCACCCGGATCTCTAGATATTTCAGTGACACCAATACTTCTTAATGAAAGAGGACTTTCTTCTTTTTTGATAAAAGGACTGGTTTTTACTTCTACTTCCTTTAATTGCTGATAAGTTTCTTTTAATTGAAAATTAATTACAGTGGGCTTTGAGTTTGTTACCATCACTTCCATTTCCGATTTCTTTTCAAAACCAATCATGCTAACCATTATATTATACACTCCGGGATTCAGATTCTTCAATTCGTACTTTCCATCTATATCAGAGGTTACACCAGTGTTTGTACCCTGTATTAGAACACTGGCAAATGGGATGGCTTCATTATTTATGCTATTTGATATTTTGCCCTTGATTATAGCTGTCTGAGAGTTTGAAATACTAATGTTTAGAAGAAATATTATAATGATTAAAGGGAATAGAGTGGATTTTTTCATTTTTAAGATTACCATGTTTTTTACAAGAGTAAAACAATAGTTTCGTGAAATTGTTTTACTTTAGTCAGTAGTAAATAAATATCAATATTTCAGATATAAATGATAAACAATCTCATGAAAGAGTCTATTTACAAGAGAAAAAGTTATTAACACTAAAGATTTAGTATTTTATTTCACTGAAAACAAATTGTTTGTGAAATCAATGAGAAAATAAAGAATATAATGTTTGTAATTTGATTCATTTATACAGTATCTTTGCACCGAATTAATTATTAACATTAACTAAAATTAAAAAATTATGAAAAAACTAGTTATTTCAATGTTCATCGTACTATGTGCTGTTACATTTGTAAACGCACAGGATTTCAAACCTTCCAGTGGACTAACCATGGAAGTTAACTTCTTACCCGCAAACACTACAACGCCTATTTCAATTAATGAATTAAAAGGCAGGTACTTCTTTAATGAAAGAATGGCACTTCGTTTAGGTCTACTTATCAATATGGCAAATCATACTTGGGACAATCAATATGGTGTTGGTGGAACAGCTCCTATCGTTGTAGAAGAGTATAAAAACAAATATTTCGTTTTTGGAATTACTCCTGGGTTCGAATTACATGTTGGTGATATGGAAAGATTTTCACCCTATTTTGGTGCTGAATTAGGTTTAAGATTTGCTTCGAGCAGTGCCTCAATTACCAATTATGGTGGGACTTCTGGTGATAAAATAGAATTAAGCGGAGCTAATATTGCAAGTATTGCAGGTACTACAATCAATTATAATAATATTGGAGCCACTACAATTTCTTTCAATTTATTAACCGGGTTTGATTTTTACATCAGTAAACATCTTTATATGGGTGCTGAAATTGGTTTAGGTTTTTCTAGTATCTCTAACAAAGATATTGAATTAACAAGAACTATTGCCGGTGTTTCAACTACAGTAACTGACCCACTTGGTGATAAATTTACTAATCTTGGAGTTGTTTTCAATCCAGCTATACGCTTAGGTTGGGCTTTCTAAGTTAAACCCTCAACTTTTATAAAACAGATGAATTAATTCATCTGTTTTTTTTTGAAACAAATATTTTAAATATACAGTATAAATCTATATTAATCAAAACAACACATTATGAAAAAAGCACTTTTAATTTTAAGTTTGGTTGTATTTGCAGCCAATTTTACTCAAACAAATGCTCAGGGTCTTTTTGTTAAAGTACAACCCGGGTATGGATTGCCAATGGCTTCCTCTAATTTAGGAACCAACGACGTGAACTCCACTTCATCTACTTCAAGTGAAGTAGTAAAGGGTTCTTATGGAAAAGGCTTCAATATTGGAGCAAGTATTGGATATATGTTCAGCGAAAACATAGGGGCAGAATTAGGAATTGGTTATCATATCGGTAGTTCGTATGATATCACAAGCCAGGGCATTGTAAATACCTCTACTCAAACCCTTAAAGGGAGTCAGTTCAGATTGAATCCTGCATTAATCGTTGCAGCAGGAAGCGAAGGGTTTGTTCCTTATGCAAAGTTCGGTTTAATTTTAGGTCTTGCTAATAAACTCACTGAAGAGAACACCGAAGCCGGCAATTCATCTGCCAGGACTTGGGAATACACAGGTGGAATGGCTCTTGGTTTAAATGGCGCATTCGGTGCAGCTTATCATGTTAGCGATTTAATTGCTATTTATGGTGAATTAGAAGTTATTGGAATGTCGTATGCACCTACAAAAGGAACCTTGACTGTGTTGAAAGATGCAAACGGAGCTGATGTTTTATCACAAGTTACAGATATTCGCGATAAAGAAAAAGAATTCGTGGATAAACTTTCAGACACTGTTCCTTCAGCTGCAACTGATCCTAATAAACCCAAACAAGAACTGAAACAATATTCTCCGTTCAGTAGTTTTGGAATTAATGTTGGAGTTCAGCTATCATTTGGCGGTGGCGGTGGTGGTCATCATCGCAGACATTAAAAAATACTGTCTTTAGGAAATAAAATGTCGACAGTTCACAGTCAGCAATTAGCAATAAATTATTCCAGGGAGAATTCAAGAACATTCTTGAAATAATTTGCAATTGCTGGTTACAATTACCATAAAAAAGGCTACCTCAAAGGGTAGCCTTTTTTATAATATCTAATATTTTTTTCACTTTCTCATTGTCTGGCAAATGCCCGTCAATCCAATGTATATGATATCCTTTTTTCTCCATGCGACGGAACCAAATGATTTGGCGTTTGGCAAACTGATGTATAGAAGTATTGAGTTTTTCATACATTGTTTGATAGGTAATTTCTTCTCCTAAATAGCGAGTTATCCATCGATATTCGAGACCATAGAGAATAAGCATTTCCCGAGGGACACCCTTGTCAATTAATTGCTTCACTTCATCGATCATGCCAGAATTTAAACGAGCTTTTAATCGTTCGGTAATACGATTTCGAACTTCAAGACGAGGGAAATCAATTCCAAAAATTAAACAGTTTTCCACTGGTTTTTCATGCTCGATAATGTTCATTCGCTGATAATACTCTTTTATTTCTATCGCTTTTATCAATCGTTCCGGAATTTCTAAATCAGTTACATTATGAGTGTGTCCATAAGCTAAAAGAATTTCCACAAGCTCATTATGAGTTTTATTTTTCAACTTGTCTCGTAGGGTCAGGTTTTCTGGCACAACAATAAGTTTGTAATCTCCCACTAACGATTCGATATACATCCCTGAACCGCCACAAATTAATGGCACCTTTCCTCTACGTTCAATATCATGTATTGCCTGGAGGGCAGCTTTTTTAAACTCGAATACATTATATTCGGTTCCGGGTTCTACAATATCAACCAGATGAGTGGGGATTATTTTCCCATTTACCGTATAATCTTTATAGTCTTTTCCTGTTCCAATATCCATTTGGCGATATACCTGACGCGAATCGGCAGAAATGATTTCACCACCAATGGCATCGGCTACTAAGGCAGCCAAGCGGGTTTTCCCTGTTGCAGTGGGTCCAAGTATGGTAATCATATTTTTGAAATATCTAAAAATAAATGTTTTTTTTGACACATAGCTTCAATATCCACAAGATTGTTCCTCAGTTCGTTTAGCATTTCAACTGAAGTATTGTTAAATGAAATATCTTCAGAAAAATTTTCCAGCAATTGAGGTTGATAGCGTTTGCAAAACTCAATCAATGATGATTCATCTGAAAACTGTAAGGATTTTTGGCGCGATTTAAGGTATTGCAACACACGCAAGCCATCTACTTTTTGATGACAAGCCCTGATAAATTGTTTTTGTGTAGTGGCATTCTTGCGGAGGGGAGCCCAAATATCTTGTTCCTTAAATATTTCTTGTAGAAAACCTGACATGGGAGTGACCGTTTCGCCTTCATATAATAAAGGAAAGCTTTTGTAGGTCTCATTTACCTCATCGAAAAGAGAAGGATGATAGATAGGATAGCTATCCCACTCTCCCTTTATTCCTTTGATTAATGCAGGACCAGTGCCAAAGCCCACCCTATCCGATAAGCGCGTTGCAGGATAGACTTTTCCATAAGTAAAACAAAGTAATGGTCCCGATTTAACCAACTTCTGAAGAAAATAAAAGTCTTCGCCACTTTTCACCGGTGATATCCCACTTACTTTCCGGTAGGATTTCACTGGCAACGCTATTGCCGAACCTAAAGCTGTGTATGCATAAGGAGAGCCAATCCGCAAAAGATTTATTGAGTAATAACGCATATATATTTCGTAGCGAAGCATGGCACGGTTTAAGCCTTCGTTTTCAGTGATAGGATGATAGTAGGGAACTGCCAGAGCAATGCTTTTAGGATATCGTTTAAAACTTTTTAGCACTTCACCAAAATAACTGGGGTAGTAGATGGTGTCAGCATCAACGCTTATTATCAAATCATTTTCAGCAGCATATTTATTGACTTCATCCATCACCATCTTACGTGCCCAGCCAACTCCGCTTTGTTTGTCACTGAAGGCTTTGCCAGGGGAAGAGCAATCCATTATAAGGGTTTTAAATCCAACAAAGCTTTTCAGATATTGTAAAGTTAAAGCATTGTCAGTACAATAAAATTGTTTTTCAGGCAAATGATGCCAGCTTTCGGGCTGATTGACACAAACTACTACCGTGAAGTTCCGGTAGCTTTGTTCAGAAATACATTGAAACAATTGGGGAATCGACTCCGATTCACCCATGGCTGGGAGGGCAATCCACAAGTGGGGGGCATCAGCGGACATGGTAATTGACAGGGTTTAAAATTCTAAGTCCTAAATTCCAAATTCAAAGGGCAGCAACTTGGAGCTTTCTTCCCTAGGGGCTTGAGTCTTGGGGCTTCGTAGCTTATTCAACATCGGAGATATCGGAAAAGTTCTTCATAAATTGTATTCTCAAGTAGGAAGCCGGATTTTCGATGTTTGCATAACTCATTTTCCCTATAAAATCGTTTAGGTTGTTGAACTCATGTTTATTCATCCAGGTTTCAATATCGTTCAGCATCACGGGAATGTATTCGAAACCTTTTTTATAAAGAATAGAGGCAATTTGAACGGCTTTGGCTCCTGCTAGTAGTTGTTTAATGGCGGCTGCTCCATCGTGTATGCCCGTTGAGGCTGCAATATCGCAATGCAAACGATCGGAAAGCACTGCCACCCACCGCAAGGAAGTAACCATATCTTCGGGACGGCTGAACACATAAGCCGGTGTGATGGTAAAATTGTCGATGTCGATGTCGGGGGCAAAGAAACGATTGAACATCACTATGCCTTCGATGCCGGTCCATGACAATTTGAGTGCCATCTTGGCAAGACCGGAAAAATAATAAGAAGTCTTCACAGCAATGGGGATGCTGATGTTTTTGCGCACTTCACGAACGATGTCGAAATAGAACTGCTCGTTTTGCTCGCTACTGTAGTGATGATTAGAGGGCAACAAAAAGATGTTCAGCTCGAGGGCATCGGCACCGGCATCCTGAATGCGGCATGCAAAGTCGGTCCATTCGTGCGAAGTAACGCAGTTGATGCTGGCAATAAGCGGAATGCTCAGTCGCTTTTTGGCTTCGCTGATAAGTTTTAAATAACTGTCTAATGAATATATTTCGGCATATTTGCTAATGTAGGCTTCGGCTTCGGGATAATAGTTTGCTCCGGTGGCGGAGGGCAGGGTTTTATGGATTTCGTATTTAATATGCTCTTCAAAAATGGATTTCATCACCACAGCCCCTGCTCCGTGTTTTTCGGCAAGCAAGAGGTTTTCAAGTTTTCCCGTAAGTCCACAACTTGCGACAATAATCGGACTGCGCAAATCGAGTTTCATGTAGCGGGTGGATAGGTCTGGCATGGAGTATATATTAATTGGCGCAAAGGTAAATAAAATTGCTGATGTGGTGTTATGCTGATGTGCTGATATGCTAATGTGGTGATTTGCTGATTTTCATTGCCGTTGGTTTCAACCAATGGGCTTTAGAATGATAGAAAAAGTGTAGGCTTTTGCTGAAAGTGAAAGATATAAGAAGTAAATTCCTGTATCCAATTTAAGGGGGGGGCAGAAAAAAAAGATTCCAACTTTTTGAAAGATGAAATCCTTTGTATGGGAAGTGTCAATTTAAACTACGCAGAAGGAGTGGGGGTAGGCGCAGGCTCAGGGGCTGCTTTGCCCGACATTTCGTTGCCTTGTTGGTCCATATACACCTCGGCAACAACACGTAAATAATTTGAAAATTTACCCACCAGCTTATTCTTTTTGGTGAGAATCACTTTATAAATGCGGGTTTCGGGTGCTTTCACCACATTTAAACGTGTATCTTTAAATTCGTTGCCTTCCACTTTTGAAAGCAACTCCCAATCGGCTTCATTAATAGATTTATCGCTCACTTGTTGTCCAGGAGAAAGCACCTGAACATAAATATTGGCATTCTTCATGCCTTTTAATGTATATTTAATTGTAATTCCATCCACATTCGAGGATTTTAGCTTCAAACTAGGTTCCAATTCAACTAAATCAATCACAATTTCGGCACCAATGATGCCCAAATCTCTTCCAATTTCGGGTTTATATTTTTTATGAGCTTTTATGGTACGAACCATCGAAGTGATGCGTTTTTCGATACCCGGTTCCACTGCGTCGGTTAAAACGGGAAATACATCAGGCACAGGAGGATTCACAACCGAACCATTAGATACTCCTTTGGTCAATGTATGTTTATAATGTGTAATATCTTCAGCTTTTGCCTGTGTGAGTGCATCAATTTGCTCAGCATTCTGAAGGGCTTTGTAATCGTTTTCGAATGATTCGATTTGCGGATCGGTCAAACCAAATAAGGTTTTATAATTCGAAAGTTTTGTGTAGAAGTTGAATAACCAGGCTACTAAGCCTAAATAGGTGTAAGGTAAATAATACTTGCTTGCCATGATGTGTTGAATTTAATTGATAAAATTTAAATTTATGAAAGAAGCAGCCATTATGCTTAGGCTATTGTGTTTAAATCAAAATTTAATTTTCATCATAATTGCTCATTTAATCTAAATTCAAACAAAGATAACCAAAAACAAAGAACTCTACTTATCTTGCCAAAAGTAATAATAAAATCAACATTACAATATTATTTTCGAAAAATAATTTTAAATGTCTGATATTGAGGCGCAATGATTTTATATTAAATTATCAGAAATTATTTTACTGACAAAAAATATAGTTTTTCAGTTGCATTTTTATAAGATTATAGCCCATGCTGAACTCATTTTTTCAGAGGCTGAACTCACTTCGGCACATGCTGAACTCACTTCGGCAGATGATTTTTTCACTTCGGCAGATGCTGAACTCACTTCAGCACATGATTTTTTCACTTCAGCAGATGCTGAACTCACTTCAGCACATAATTTTTTCACTCCGGCAGATGCTGAACTTACTTCTGCAGATGAATTTTTCACTTCAGCAGATGCGGGCGTGAGTTCAGCATCTGCGGGAATGATTTCGGCAACTGTTGACGTGAGTTCATTAACTGTTGACGTGAGTTCATTAAATGTATTGATTTGATATTTTTTTGGCGGGGAATACAGTTGAACTAAATAAAAAAAGGCTTTGATAAAACGTCGAATGCCTCCTAATGGCAAAGCGATTAACATATCAAAGCCTTTTATTGAAAATATTTGAAAAGCGTAGTAGCAACTCTAAGTTCGCCTCGACTTATATTCAAATACTTTCAGTGAAAAAAATCATTTTACGATGCAAATGTACAAAATAATTTTTAGTTAGAATAAATAAGCAAAAGATTTATTAAGCACTAAGCCCCCAAATGACTAATCAAATAGAGGCTTAGGTGG
>JBAWXL010000178.1:0-9706 GCA_037144095.1 Bacteroidota bacterium | reverse complement strand
ATGAAAATTGTTAATTTCATAAGACATTTAAGAGTTCATGCTTGTATATTGCTCAGAGAAGGTGAAAACCATAGTGTTTACATTAATTCTATAAACAATAAAATCTCAACAGTTCCTCGTCATAAAGAAATAAAAGATAGATTGTGTATGAAAATCTGTAAAGATTTAGAAATACCGTCACCATTCTAATCAAAAAAACACCCTCTTCGCTTTAGGCTGAGCTTACCTCATGCTTTTTCCAATTAATCATTTCTACAAATAAATCGGCTTCAACAGTCTTTTTCACATGTGTTGCTTTCATTGTTTCAATAAATGTGTACCTTTGTACTTAGCATATAAAATCAAAAATCAAATGAAAATCAATTATGTGTATAACGAAAAGGGAATTGCTGAATATGTAGTTGTCCCTACAACAATATGGGAATTATTTCAAGAATATATGATTAATAACAATGTAAAAATTGAAAATCCCCCCAAAAAAAACGTAAAGAAATTTAATCCACGTGAATATAAAGGCATTTTAAATTCTTTCAATTTGGATATTGAAAAGGAACTGATGAATATGAAAAAATCATGGAAGAGAAATATTTAATTGACACAAATATTTTAATTTATTATCTCGACAATAAAATTCCTGAAAGCCAAGATGAAAAGATTAGTAATATCATTGAAAATTCATTTAATATATCTACAATTTCAAAAATAGAAATATTAGGATGGAATAAACTTTCAAAAGAAGTAATAATGAAAATTGAAAATTTCCTGTCCAATGCAAATGTTATTTTCATTGAAAAAGAGATCGAAAAAAAATCAATCTCTCTTAAACAGAAACAAAAAATCGAAACTCCAGATTGTATAATTGCTGCCACTGCAATGTTAAATAAGATGACTTTAGTTACTCGAAATATTTCAGATTTTAAAAACATCAAAGGGTTAAAGTTATACAATCCTTTTGCAGAATAAGGTTTAGTTTCAAATTTATTTTATCTCCAAAATATTGGTTACATCAGTCTTTTTCACAAGTTTGCTTTCATTGTTTCAATAAATGTGTACTTTTGAAATAAAAATTCAGCTCATGAAAAAATCACTTAATCTGCTATTGCTGACGATTGCATTCGCAGGAATCATGCAAACTTCTTCAGCTCAAACTATACATGTTGGCGATACGATGTCGTTTTGGTCGGTGTCGTATATCGATTGGCCCCCTCTTTGGGGTGTTCCGCAAAGGGTGGTGCATGGGGTTTGCAAAAGCGTTGGAAATCATTGCTATGTTTTTGTTGAAGATGTAGCTACTCAACCCCTACAAGCGGATATCGATACCTTGGTCAATCATTTCGATACGCATTATTATCCCGATTTAACCGTAAAATATGGTCCGGTTCCTGATGTGTTTGACAACGACCCAAAAGTTTTCATTTTGGTGTTTGACGAAAGCAACTGGAGTGGCTATTTCGACCCCGGACAGCAAATGCCTGATACCATGTTGCAGGCTCACTGGAATATGCATAGCAATCAGAGAGAAATGATTTATGTTGCTGCAAATTCGTTTAGTTTTGTGCAGGAAATAGTGGCACACGAATTTGGACACATGCTCCACTGGCAACAGGATCATTCGCCTGAACCACCTTCAAATCCCACCAAATGGTGGGAAGAAGCCTGGGTTGATGAGGGTTTTTCCACATTCGCTGCTATTTATCTCACTGAAGATATTTTCCAGCACAATGTGATGGACAATGCAGCCTATTTTGTTTCAAATCCTGACAAATCATTGATATATTTTTCCGATTACGATCAGGTGAAACTCTTTATGCTGTTTATGTTTGAACACTTTGGCAATTGGAATTATATTTCCACCCTCATCAGCAATCAATTAAATGGAATTGACGGCGTGAACAGCACCTTAAGTATGCTGGGCTATACGCAGCGCTTCGACGATGCTTTCGAGCAGTTTGCCATTGCCAATTTTATTGACGACACTGTGTATGCGGGAGGAAAATATTCTTATGCACACTATAATTTTGCTTCCTGTCATGTTGCAAATACACTTGCCGCTTTCCCCACCGGAACCAAAACCGGAACCGTTTCATCCTATGCAGTAGATTATATTTCGTTTAATAAAAGCACCCAAAGCCCTGTTTTCATCACCTTTGATGGTGAATCAGGAAAGAAGTTCAGGCTTGATTTTATTAAGATGGATAATGCAACATCAACTGTAAAAGAAGTGGTGAGTTTGATTCCCGATAATAATAATCACATCAGCTATTATGTCGACAGTTTGGGCAGTGCCTATAATAAGGTAATCATGGCAGTGATGTGTGTCGATTCGACGGTTCATGAAACCTTTACGGCATCATACACTTATTCGGCAACTCCTTCCGCTGCAAGCATAGGAGATTTAACCTCAGAAGACACCATAGTCGTTTTTCCAAATCCTGCAAACAATACGGTAAGCATTCAAGTCAAAGTCAATCTTGATGAAATCAGGAAAATAGAAGTGTTTAGCAGTCAGGGGAAATTAATGAGCAGTATTCCAAAAGCTCCTGTGGCTTATGATTTGGATATTAGTAATTATCCAAAAGGAGTTTATTTCGTTACAGTGAAAAGTGGCAAAACTATCTTCAGAAGCCGCTTTTTGAAACAATAGCAGAAAATAGCTTTTTATAAGTCGGCAATCCTCTGTCAACAATCGGCAATCTCCAGTCTACAGCCAGCAATGGCAAATTGAAATTGTTTTATTATAAGAATTCATCTGTGAATTGCCAACTGAGGACTGAAGATTGCCGACTGAGGATTGCCAATTGCCGACTTAAGTTTCACCATCTCCCATCCTTCCAATCGTGGAGAAATGCTCTAATTTTACCGTTAAATTAAAAAATACTACCGTTCACTTATTAGCGCTTGCATTGATAAGGTTTCAGATGTAATTTAGTGTTTCATTACTCATGAACGTTCTTTGAAATATTAAAAAAGAGTATAAACCAATTAATTTAACCAAAAATGAGAACACAAACACACATTAGATTTTTCCAAACCTTTATGGTTTGGATGCTGTTCGCTTTTGGAGCTATGGCTCAAAGTGGAACAATAAAAGGAACCGTAACCGACGAAAAGACAAAAGATCCCATCCCTTTTGCCAATCTCCTGATTGAATCGGGAGGAAAAGCTTATGGCACTGCAGTAACCGATTTTGATGGGAATTATACCATTAAACCATTGCCTGCCGGGAAATACGATCTGAAAGCCCAGATACTGGGATATAAACCTACTATAATAAAAGGGGTTGAGATTAATGCCGATAAAATCACTTTTTGCAACATACAAATGACTCAAACCGCCGTAAATCTTAATGCATTTGAAGTAAGGGAATATAAAGTGCCTTTAATTTCAAAAGATCAGACTACTTCAGGGGAGACTATTTCTATGAGTGGCAATCATTATGCTTCTAGTGCTTCATATCAAAGCACAAGTTCAAACTATACAACCACAAAAAGCAACAATGCCAATTTGGCACAACCTTTAAGCAAAGCAAGTATTTATTATACTGATCCCAACACCGAATCCTACGATAAAATTAAAGAAAGTGAGTTTGAAAAAGTGAATCAAAAACCACTTTCAACCTTCTCAATTGATGTGGATGTTGCCTCTTATGGCAATATGCGTAGGTTTTTAAGTCAGGGATTAAAACCTCCGCCTGATGCAATACGCACCGAGGAGTTAATCAATTATTTCGATTATAAATATCCGGCTCCTGTAAATGATGATGCATTCGCCATCTATTCAGAAGTGGCAACTTGTCCATGGAATCCTAAACATCAATTAGTTCATATCGGAATACAAGGAAAAACAATAGAGTCGGAAGATTTACCTAAGTGTAATCTGGTTTTTTTGTTGGATGTTTCAGGGTCGATGGCAGATGAAAATAAATTAACGTTAGTGAAAAAGTCAATGCGTTTGTTGGTAAATCAACTGCAGGAATTCGATAAAATAGCTATTGTTACTTTTTCATCAACAACCCATGTTGAGTTAAATTCTACTTCTTGTAAGAATAAAGATAAAATCCTGAATGTTATTGAGCAATTGCATGCCGAAGGCAGCACTTCAGGTGAAGAAGGAATAAAACTTGCTTATGAAATAGCCAAAAAGAATTTTATTGAAAATGGAAATAACAGAGTAATCATTGCAACTGATGGCGATTTCAATGTCGGACTTTCAAGCGATGCTGATATCGAAAACTTAATCATTGAGAAAAGAAAAGATGGAATTTTTCTTTCGGTTCTGGGATTTGGGATGGGAAATTATAAAGATTCGAAAATGGAAAAACTTGCCGATAAAGGCAATGGTAATTATGCCTACATCGACAATTTAATGGAAGCTAAAAAAGTACTGGTAAAAGAAATGGGGGCTACCCTTTATAATATTGCTAAAGATGTCAAGATTCAGGTTGAATTCAATCCTCTTAATGTAAAAGGGTACCGCTTGATAGGCTATGAAGACCGTCTACTTTCCGATAAAGATTTCAATGATGACCGGAAAGATGCAGGCGAATTGGGAGCAGGAAGCAAGGTTACGGCACTATATGAAATCATCACATCAGAAAATGAGATGAAAGCAATCTCATCCATTGATTCACTGAAATATCAAATCAATAAAATATTAAGTAATGAAGCCACTTTGAATGAACTCATGACGGTTAAAGTGCGTTACAAAAAGCCTGATGAAACGAAAAGCGAATTGTGTCAGAAAATAGTAAGTAATAATTATACCGAATATAAGCTTGCCTCTGAAAACTTCAAATTTTCTGCTGCCGTTGCAGCATTTAGCATGTTGTTAAGAGATTCGAAGTTTATTGGGAAAACATCCTACTCTGATGTAATTAAGCTATCAAAACAAGGAAGAGGTGCTGATGATGAAGGCTATCGTAGCGAATTTATAAAATTAGTTGAAATGGCTGAATTAATTAAATAGTTCAATTAATACCCTAAAATTAACTACTTCTATTTTATTTAAAACTATCAGGTTTTGAAGAATGGCAGGGGAACATACTTGATATTTACCCCTTTTTTATTGTTTAACCAACTTAAAGGTTTGCTTATTGTTTTCGCCAATTTTCAAAAAATATAAGCCGCTTGCTAATGTTCTTAAATCAATAGAAGTAGTTTCATTAAGAAGTTTTCCATTAAAAATTTTCTTGCCTGATAAATCGCTGACATCGTAGGTGGAGCCTAATGCAAACCTGCTTGTTTTGATGTAAACAACATCTCCCACAGGATTCGGGTATATTTTTATATTGTGCACTGAAGTCAAATCATCAATGCCGGTTTGAAGTCTAACCCAATCAAAAGTTGTTAAAGCTTCTGATCTATCAGTGCACGAGTCTACTACCAAGGTAAACTTCAATGTATCATTCTGAATTAAAAAAGTGTATCTCCCTGTATCACTTATCGGGCAATTGATGCCAGGTAAATCAACAATTCTAAAGTTGTTTCCGCTTTGCGTATATGTTGCACCACTCTCCCATGTATTATTATCCATACTGGAAAATAAGGTATCGGTACCAAAACGAAAATAAGAAAGAAACGTTCCTAAAGTATCATACACTTGCCATGTGGTGTTTTGCAATGATTGTGCGTTAATACTCAAACCACTCAATGCAATAATAATTGTCAAAAGAGACAATTTTATGTTGATTTGTTTTCTTTTCATTTTTCAATTTATTTAAGTGAAATATATTAAGTATTTAGATGGTATTAATCATGTATTGCAACTAAAATATTTTTCAAACTAAGCTAAAACGTTTAGCTTAATATTTTATTATTTTAATCATATATTTTATTCCATTCCTTCCGATAAAATGAAGAAGAACTTAAATTGATTAATTATAAGGGAACTTGGATTGAAAAATGCAATTCAAACAAAGATTTTGATCTGTTGAATCATTTTTGCTAAATATTCAAAAAGCGAAAGGATATCGACCTTAATCGAAATCCACTCGGTAATACTCGCTTTTTATAAACTGATTAATAATAAGACCCCGAAATCAAATAGGTCTTCACATAATCATCAATGCCGCTTTCGAGGGAAAAGAAGGGCTGGTTATAGCCTGCGCTAATGAGTTTCTGCATATTGGCTTCGGTGAAATATTGATATTTATCGCGAATATCTAATGGGGTATCTATGAATTCAATATTAACTTCTTGTTGCATCGAAACAAAAGTCTGTGTCGCCAAATCCACAAAGGAACGGGCTTTACCAGTTCCTAGATTGTAAATGCCTGAGTCGATAATATGCGACATTAAAAAGTAACATACATTCACTACATCCTTCACATACACAAAATCGCGCAATTGTTTTCCGTCTTCAAACTGTGGGTTGTGCGAGCGAAACAGTTTGACCTTTCCATTTTCTTTTACCTGACGAAATGTGTGGAAAATAACCGAAGCCATACGGGCTTTGTGATATTCGTTGGGTCCATATACATTGAAAAACTTCAAACCAAACCAATGTGGTGGTTGATTTGTCTGTTTCAACACCCATTTATCGAAATTATTTTTCGATTCTCCATAAGGGTTAAGAGGTTTGAGCACTTCAATAATAGAATGGTCGTCGGTATAGCCCAATTCGCCCAAGCCATAGGTGGCAGCAGAGGAAGCATACACCAAAGGAACATTATATTTAGTGCATCTTTCCCACATTGCTTTCGAATAATTCAGATTTAATTCGTCGAAAACAGAAGTGTTAAACTCTGTAGTGTCGGTTCGTGCACCAATATGAAAAACAAATTTCACTTCTGTGGCATGTTTGTCGAACCAATCGAAGAATTTTGTTCTTTCTATTTTTTGTTCAATGATTTTATTGTTGAGATTGGGCAATTTATCCTGTCGAGAGAAATCGTCAACGGCAACAATGTCGCAATGACCTTTATTGTTGAGCTTATTTATTAAACAACTGCCGATAAAACCGGCTGCTCCTGTTACTACTATCATCTTTTGAATGTTATTTTTTCTATGAATACAAATGTAATATTATTTTTTATTGATAATGCTTTCATCCAAATCTTTTCTGATTCCTAATGCTAAAGCTTGCTGAATAAAAACCAAAATTGCCTGTTCTGCTTCGGGGGAGCGAACTAAAGAGTTTTCGTTAACATACAATTCAATATGCTGTTTCATGACTTTTTCATCCAACTCCTGGGCATATTTTCGAACATATTCCATCACTTGCAAAGGATGAGAGTTTGCATATTCGATACTTTGCTTAATAAGCGAGTCGATGGTTTTAAGTTCGTTGGGGGGTATGTCATTTTTTGCTGTAATTGCTCCTAAAGGCACAGGTAAGTGAAATTTATCTTCCCAAAGTGAACCTACATCGGCTATTTTTAATAATCCTTTTTGCTGATAGGTGAAACGATTCTCGTGAATGATGAGTCCTGCATCAATTTCATTGTGAAAAAGGGCATCTTCGATATCGGAAAACAACATTTCCTTTATTTCTTTGGGTTGAGGGGCAAACATACGGTAGAAAACATAAGCAGAAGTCATTTTCCCGGGGATGCCCAGACGCATTTCGCTGAGTTGTTCTATGGTGGCGGGATGTTTACTGATGATAAGCGGACCACAGGCATTGCCAATGGCGGAACCACTTTGCAGAATGCAATAAGAATTCATTACGTGGGGTAAAACTCCAAAACTTAGTTTGGTAATATCGAATTCGGCTTTCAGTGCATGTTGATTGAGATGCTCGACATCTGCCAAAACAGCTTTGAAGGTTAATCTTTGTGTGTCTATCCAACCATTTACGAGGGCAGCAAATATATATGTGTCGTTTGGACAGGGCGAAAATCCAAGGCTATAGTGATGTTTATTCATTAAAAAAAGAAATAAGAAAATGGTTTAAACTCTGAATGGCTTTTTCGACCTCCCAATTGGCTTTATTTCGGGCTTCAACATAATTTGAAATGCTACGGAGTTGGAAAAATGGAATGTTTTCGAGCATGCAAGCATACATGAAGGCTGCCCCTTCCATGGTCTCGACATCTGGATGAAAGCGTTGATGGATTTGTGCTATGTGTTGGGGGTTTCCGTGGATGGTGTTGGCTGTAATTCCCTTTACTTTTGGGAGAGATTGAATTAGAGGGCTGTTGATTTCGGTTTGGTTTATTAAATTACCCTTTGTGAAGGGAAAATTGTTGAACTCTTTGAAGCCGATTTGCTCCGGTAGCAGAAAATCATCTTCGGTTTCGGCACCTATTTCGGAAAAGGTTTCGTGCATAACGTTTACAAGGCTTCCAAGGGGAATATCGTGGCGGAAACTGCCTGCGATGCCGGCATTGATAGCCAAATCGTAGTTCATTTTACTGAAGGTTTTGCCTAAATGATAGGAGGTTGCCACCATGCCAATGCCTGTGATAATAATATCAACGATATGTTTTTCGAAAATTACGGATGGATTTCGCATAGTTGCAGCCTTGATTTGAAAGGTGCTGAGAAAAGGCTCAATTTCAAAGCGGGTGGCGGCAACTAAAGCGATTTGCATGGAGGAAATTTTGATGTAAAATTACAAAAAAGAACTTAGATGAGATGAATTCAATGGATTTTTGATGTTTTTTTGGATTTGTCATTTTGGGAAATTGAAATAATTTGAGGGAAGAATTGTCACGAAGGTTCGAAGATGGGAAGATTCATAAAGAGAAGGTGGTTTTTGGGTGGAAAATCAAATGTAAATATATTCTTAATGCATATTTCGGGGAAAATATCATTTAATGCTAATAAATACAAGGGTTCTTATTTTTTCAATAGAAATATTATTTGATATTTTAGCATAATTTTGTCATAACGTTTACTTTTCAGAAACAAAAAAACGAACATTAAAAGCCAAAAAACGAACATTAAAGGTCAACTCATGAACATTAAAAGCCAAATAACGAACATTAAAGGTCAACTCATGAACATTAAAAGCCAAATAACGAACTTTAAAGGTCAACTAATGGACATTAAAAGTCAAAAAACGAATATTAAATGTCAACTCATGGACATTAAAAGCCAAATAACGAACATTAAAAGCCAAATTATGCTCATTAATGTTCAACTAATGGACTTTAATTCCGGGAAAACGGACTTTAATTGAGGTCTATCTGAATTTTGGGGAAGAATGAAAAATGTTGTGGATTAAGAGATATTCTAATCCTTGTGGATTAATAAGAGCAAAACATCATTTTCTTTACCACAATAGAATCATAGAAACATAGGTTTCACATAGATTTAATTCATCATTCTTCTATGTGAAATTCTATTTAATTATAGTGCCTATAGGGGATAATGGGGACATTTGGGACAATGGGGACTAATTGAATTATGTAAAATTGAAGATGGAAAATGTTAAATGGAAAATGTTTTAGGTGCTCAGAAATATTAATATTTTACTTCCAAGGTGGTTTAGTTAGGAACAAATCGGCATTTTTTTTACCACAATAGAATCATAGAAACATAGGTTTCACATAGATTTAATTCATTGTTCTTCTATGTGAAATTCTATTTAATAATTTTGCCTGTATGAGACAATGGGGACATTTGGGACAATGGGGACTAATTGAATTATGTAAAATTTAAGATGGTAAATGGAAAATGGAAAATGGTTTTGGTAGACATTGGGGAAATTGAATTATGTAAAATTGAAGATGGAAAATGTTAAATGGAAAATGTGTTTGGGT
>JBAWXL010000177.1:0-9793 GCA_037144095.1 Bacteroidota bacterium | reverse complement strand
TTTAAAGGCAAAGGTATTCATTTCTATTTACCCATACAAATCGTTATAGAACCAATAATATTTATAATGACAACAATCTCAGCAAAGCCAATATTCAAAATTAACTAAAAACACATGATAACTTCCATTTAATCATCACTTAAAATAATTGTATTCTCGATAAACAGAATATATCTAAAAGATCAATAAATTAAAATAATATAAAACATTAATGTCTATAAGTTTATCATTTCGCATATATCCAACATAATAATATCAATTCCCTCCGTCAAAAGCAGTGATATGAAAGATAAGCCTAAAGAGCTAATTAAAATAATAAGGTCAGATGAAGAGAGCGATTTTAATTATTGTTACTAATTCCTCTCGATTTTGAAAATCGAACCTCAAAACAGATAACAAATTCGAGTTTATTTAATGCTAGAATTTTTGTCTAAAAGAATCTGTTATATGGGAGGCATTTCGATAAGCTCAACGACCGGTTCGCTCACTGAACTTGCCGATGTCTTGCTTGAATACAATTGATTACAGGAAATTATATAGTAGGTAATAAGGTTAATTCACAGTAACCTTATTATCTTATTAAACGAGCAAAAAGGCATAACCCTTAAAACATAACCAACTTTAAAGAAGGCAGATTATTAAGTAAATTTAATAATATCAAATCATTTCATTCTATTTCTATTCCGAAAAATATATAATACATCAGTATAATAGCGAATTGTATATATATATTAAGACGTAATAAATATTAATCTATTTATTTTAATCATTCAAATCAATATATTTTTATTATATTTGCCTATTCATTTAAAGTATAATATTTCAATGAAAGTTTCATCATTCTTTCCATATATTAAACTGAGTACAACTAATCTTATGTCTGTACTACTCAGAGCATTATAAATATATATATATATGTATATCATACCATTATATATTCCATTCAATAACCTATAAATGCCTACAATTTTAGTATATATATCATTCTTTATGTTATTTCTAATACCCTTTAATATATTAGCAATAATCATTGGTCTATTAGCAACGGTCGTTGAGCTATTAGCGACAGTCGTTAAACTATCAATGACGGTCGATTCGCTATCGGCGATGTCAATTATAATATTAGCGATAATATATTTGTTATTGACATATACCATTCAACTATTAACGATGATGATTATATTAATAACAATGGTCTTCCTATTATTAATATCGGTCGTTACGCTATTAACGACAGTCGTTAAACAATCAGCAAATATCATTAAACAATATGCAATAGCCATTATAAAATGCACGTTTACATTAATACCATACAAACAAATATCACTTTCCAATATATATCACAACTCCAATAAAGCATTTATCAATATAGTAAATAAATATATACATTACTCATATTCCACAATATTCTATTATTGTTTGAAATATTAACTCCTGAAAATATGTAAGTATTATGTTAGAATAATAAATATCAAATTAAAATAACCAACATGAAAAAACCTGAAATCGCACGTTGGCTTAAAAACCTCAATGTTGCAAAATTCCTACACGATAATCACGATGATCTAATACTTATCGAACTATATGCAGTTGAAGAAGCAGAGCATATTGCATTAATGGCTGAAATTCTAACCGCTATCAATCGTGAAGCCGAAGATATTAAAGTTATTACAGCCCAAAAACAACTTATTAAAGAAGATCTAGCACTCAATCTTATCGATTTATGTCTCCGTGCTTCGGTTCAAGCCCACCAACTCCATTTAAACGAACTTTCAATAGCCCTCGATCGTCCTGTCACTTATATCACACAAGCCAACGACATCAATGCCGAAACCCGTTCAGCAAAACTAATCTCTCTCTTAACCAATACAGCCCTAACATGCATTACACATGCAGATATTATTAACATAAGAGCTAAAGCTTCAGAATTTAACGCCATCAAAATCCTTCCAAAACATGAAATAAAAGAAAGAAAAGCTCAAACTACTAATCTCATTCCCATTAAATTAAATCTAATTGATGAATCAGAAAACAGAATTGGAAAATTAATTCATTCCTATCGCAAAAATTTCATATCAACATGGGATGAAATCACCAAAGTAGGCAAACCCATTGGAGTTCATCACACTTCAATTATCATAAAATTATTAGATGAAACAACCAATGTCCCTTTATCCAAAGTGAAAGTAACCGCAACCAATGGCATAATAAGCCTTGTTCATTACACTACAAATTTAGGTTGGGTTCGTTTTTTCAGTCTTGAAACAGGAAACTGGTCCATCCAAGCCGAGTTCGAAACCTATCAACCCGACGAAATAACCAATATTGGTGTTGATGAAGAAAACACCGCCAAATTCGAAATCAAACTAAAAAAAGTCCCTCCACCTCCATCCGAAACTCCATCCGAAACTCAAACTGATATCCCATCTGAAACCCCTGAGGAAACTCCTAACGAAATTCCTCCAACTCCCCAAGCTCCCCCAACAGAATAATCTGCCACTTCAGTTAAAATTCAAAAAAAACCTAACAGGTTTTAAAACCTGTTAGGTTTAGTTCACTCTGCTGAACTTGAAAATTTCCTAAAAGTCTAAACACCTAAAAGTCTAAACACCTAAAAGTCTAAACACCTAAAAGTCTAAAAGTCTAAACACCTAAAAGTCTAAAAGTCTAAACACCTAAAAGTCTAAAAGTCTAAACAACTAAAAGTCTAAATGTCTAAACAACTAAAAGTCTAAACAACTTAAACTCTAAGTACTTTAGGCACTTCTACTTCTTCGCCATTCCTGGGTATTGTGCAAATGGACCAAAATTAAGCACAGGTTCAAACAAATTGAAATCGTCGAAGTCTACAAGTCCGCTGCCATTAAAATCAGCAATCGTAAAACCATAAGAACCATCTGTCAGATAAGGTTCGAACACATTAAAGTCATCGAAATCAACTCCAAGACTTTGGTCTAAATCGCCAAGATATAAGCCATAAACTCCGGTGGATAATAATGTTTGTGGGTCAATGCCACCTGGAGCCTGATAAGCTTGTAAGCCATTTGTTGTAAAATCATAATTTATGTTAGAAGCATTAAATGAAATCGGATTAGCCGACCATACTTCTAAGTGATTACGACTGATCACCCTGATATAATAGTTTCCATTAAAGTTTGGAGAAATTTGAAAACTTGCCAAACCACCGTTTAATAAATCAATACCACTGATATTAACCAGAGGAGTTGTAAAAGGAGGATTCCCTTCATAAAGTTCCACCTGAATTCTATCGGCAATTCCGGCACCATATTTAGGGAAAGTTATTCCGGTGCCCCAGTCAATGTCCTGAGCTTCCACCATGGTATTTCCAGCGTTGTAATCATATAATCCCTGTAAGAACAGATGTAGATTTACTGTTTTAATAAGAATAATAACCACTGAAGTTTCAAACCGAGTCTGGCTTTCACAACCACTAATTGTTTGGCTTGCATAATAAGTATGTCCGTCTATTAACAAATCTGTCGAAAGGAGTAAGTTCCCTCCTGTTGATGCATCATACCATTTCACATCAACACCTAAAGCAGCCAAATCAGCTACAGTTGCTGCATTTAGAAATACTTGTACAGGATTTCCGGTGGGTGCAGTGGTTGTGCTTATTGTGGTTGTGACAGCTAACCTACCCGGGCTTTCGCAACCTCCAATCGTCTGAGTGGCATAATATGTACTCCCGTCAGTTAATGGGGTGGTCGATAACAATAAATTGCCTCCAGTAGCAGCATCGTACCACTTAATTGCGGTTCCAGATGCAAGCAGACTGGCAACTGTTCCTGCAAAGCAAATGTTTTGCGTCGCATTGCCTGTTGGAGCAGGAACATGATTAATGGTAATTGTTGTCGAACCTAAACTCGTACAACCTATACCACTTGTGGCGGTAGCCGTGTAAGTAATATTTGATGAAGGTTTAGACCAAAGACTGGTAGCGGCACCGCCTGCATAGCTCGCAGTTGCCCCGGCATCAGTGTATAATTCAGTTACAGGAGACCAGACAATAGTGGTTGAGGCAGTACCTGTAATACTTACATTGTCAATTGCCCACCAATAACCATATACATCATAATAATTAAAACGGATATATACAATTGGTTGATTAATAAACGGAGCGGTAAGAGCTACTGTTGATGAAGCAAATGCCGCATATGCTCCTTGAGTGGAAGTATAAGTTTGCAAAGTTGTCCATGTGTTACCATCAATAGACGCTTCAACTTTAGCAGTCCCACCTGATTGATAATAATAATATTGATAAAAATTAATCGAAGCTGAACTATAGCCAAGGGTGCTAAAAGCAGGTGATTTTAATATGGTTGCTGTAGAGGTTCCTAATATACCTTGATAATCGCTATTGCTCATGACAAATTGCGAATTATCGTTGCTATGGAAAGTTCCATAAACTGAATAAGTATATCCATTTGCATATAAGGCCCATGCAGCATTAGCGGTGGTTCCACCAACAGAAGAATTGGTTTGTGTCCAACCTGTAGGGGTTCCATTGAAATTTTCAGTTAAAATAGGAGCATTTATAACACCGCCACTTGCTACTAATGCTTGCGTCCCACCCGGGCAAATTGTTGCAGTTGTGGGATTAATTGTAACTGCAGAGGGGGATGGTCCGGCAGTTATGGTGGTGGTTGCTGTACTTATACAACCATTTCCATCGGTTCCGGTAACAGTATAAATTGTTGTTCCAGCAGGACTGGCATTTACAGTTGTCCCTGTGCTTGCGCTCAATGCTGTTGTTGGGGTCCAGGCATAGGTACTTGCTCCATTTGCAGTAAGCGTAATGGCAGTACCTCCACAATATAAAGCAGAAGTTGGGCTAACTCCAACAATTGGATTCAAATGAACTGTCAAACTGGCGGAGTTTGAAGAGGTAGAACCACAGCCATTTGTAACAATGCACTGATATGGATATACTCCGGCAGCTGTTACACCAGCCACCGTCATAGTTGCAGCAGTTGAGTTGGTATATGTTGCCCCTGTTGGTGTGCCATTGGCAACATTCGTCCATGAAGTGCCATCCGAATATTGCCATTGATAAATAAGAGTCGGAGTTCCGGTTGCAACAAGGCTGAAGAGGGTAGACTCACCAGCACAATATACTTTTGGCCAAGGATTGGCGGAAATTGAAGGTAAAACATTGATGGTTACAGCAGCACTTCCTTGTACTCCCCAACAACCCAAACTTGTTTGAGCTCTGAAGTAATAAGTGCCACTTGCACTAACCAATTCAGATAAAGAAGGAGTGCTTATTGAAGTACCGTTTGAAGCTGTATTTTCCCAATAAATTGTACCTCCATTACCACCACTTGCGGTTAAAGTAGTATTGGTACAATAAGTTCCTGCTGTAGCTACACTCACCGGATCGGGCAAAGGATTTACAACAATAACAATTGAATTTGAATAAGCTTCAGGGCAAACTCCACTTTGTACTACAGCACGATATTCCCATGTGCCGGCTGATGCAGGAGTTTCAGCATAGGTATTTAATGTGTTGGCAATAGTAGTCCATCCGCCGGAATTTACTTGTTTTTCCCAGCGTACAATTGTACCGGTATAGCCGCTGAGACTTAATGTACCCGTAGCAACTCCATAACATAATGGACTTGATCCTCCTGTTAAATTTCCACCAATTGAGGTAGGATTTACAATAGCAATGGCAGTCGTTGAAAGGCTCCAGCATAGTCCATCGAATGCTCGTATCCAAACATGATAGGTTCCAGCATTTGAGGCGGTGGTTAGCGTAGGATTAATTGCAATTGGATTGTCGGTTTCTATTCCTGAAGCGGAACTTACCCAATAGCAACTTCCTCCTGTGCATGCACCTGCCGTAAAAGTAACTCCGGTTCCATTGCATTGAGGTGTATTGCTACTAATAGCTCCCGGATTAGCAGGACTTGCAGTTACAACAACAGCACCGGATACATCGCTTGTAGTTGTGCAATAGGCTGTATTAGAAACCACACAATAATAATATAAGGTTCCATTAACTGTTGAAGAAGGCAGATAACTACTACTTGTTGCTCCACTTATTAAAGTACCTCCGCTATTTACTGGGTTTACATTGCTATACCATTGATAGCTTAACGCATTTGACGCTGAAATCGCTAAATAGGTAGCAGTAGCATATTGACAGACATTCTGTGTTGAAGTAGACGGTTGTATGGTAATGCTCGGATACGCATTAACAGTTAAAGTAAAAGCTGTAGCAGACGAACTGTTGCAGTTGAGCGCATTATTTCTTAAAGAAATAGTTGCATTATAAGTACCTAATGCCAATCCTACAGGAAGGTTTAATGAGATGGGTGATGCTGTAAGTGAAGTTAATGGAATGTCCGTAAATCCTGCTGCTTCAGCATTAACATCATAGTCTATGCTATATTGATCAGGCGAACCTGTTGTAGTTGTATACAACAGATTAAAAGTTGTATTTCCAAAACAGGCAACCGGGCTTGTGCCAAGTGTAATTGTTGGAGGCGAATTTACAATAATTGCACCCGAAACATTACTTTTGGTCGTACAATTCGTATTGGATACAATGCAATAATAATATAAGGTTCCGGCAGCGGTGGTTAATGGGGTATAACTACTACTGGTGGCTCCGCTTAATAAAGTTCCTCCACTATTAGAAGCAGTAGTGTTTTTATACCACTGATAGCCGGTTACAGTTCCTGAAGCGGTAACAGATAATGCTGTTGCGGTTGCATTTAAACAATAATTTTGAGTTGATGTGGAAGGATGAGTTGTGATACCAGGTGCCACACAACTAATAAATTCATCAGCACCAATAACCGGGGAAGCACCTCTAATATCTCCATCAATATCAGTAGTGATACCACTTATTGAGGTTCCAATACCAGCCAGAGTTGAACCAGCCTGTAAATGCAAATCAGATGCTGAAACAAATAGAGGATTAACTGCTACTGAATTAGCATCCTTAGTAGTTGCAGTTCGCCATGCAGCTATGGTTGAGCAATTGCTGCCTCTATAACCAATATTAGTTCCGGTTGTATAATAATCATTATAATTAATATCAGCAAATCTTGCAGCAGTAGCAGCAGAATACACACAATAGGTAGTACCTACAGTCTCAGTTATTGCAAAAATATTATTTCGTATATTTAAGGTGCTATTTGTAGAAACAGTATTTATTAATAATGCAGCAGGATATCCTGTAGCAGTTTGACTGGTATTCATATATACAGTATTGAAGTATAGGTTATATCCCCCACCACTAATAATTGCAATACCATAACCATTATCCTGATAAGTATGTAGAGTATAACCGTTGCTTGCAACATCTGAGATAAAATTATTATAAACAGTAACATTTGAGGCTGTTGTAGTCGCTCCTAGCATAATCCCATTGGAACCATAACCAGTTGTACTTGTATTTTTAATATCACTTATTTTATTGCCAAAAATGTTTACATTGAGTACAGATGAGCTTAACTGAATTCCGGTAACAGTCGAGCTACCATTAAATGTTACACCTTGTACAATATTATTACTTACTGTGAGCCCAGATGCATTCATACATATCATACCTCTAAACCCCATTTTACTGGCTGCAACAGTGGAACCAAATGTATTTCCCGTAATCATCCAGTTTGCATCGAATGGGGAGGTTGCATAGCCGTATTGGAAAATACCATTTTGCATCTGGCTAACAGAATTGTTTTGAAAAATTGTATTTGAATTTGCTGCTGCTGCTGCACTTCCAAAAGTACTACTACCAGAAAGGAGTGCAGCAATAGTAGTAGAATTTGATTGCCCAATAAAATTACAATTTTTAAATGTATTGCCTGTTGCTCCATCAGTTGCACTGTAGCTTTCCATCCAGATAAGTACACTGGCATTAACCGAGGTCGATGAAATAGTAAGATTTCGATTTGTCCCCGATGTATTAGGATTATCCCCATCAATTGTAACATTGTCAGCTCCTAACAATTCTATCAAGCCTCTTGATGCAGCTGTGCCATTGCCATTAATAGTTATTCCATCTGCAACTGGTCTGATTAATACAGATGTATAACTTGCAGGGCTAATAGCACTACTATTTAATATTGCTGGGGTAGACCCTTCCTCTGTACTTGCAGTTAAACTAATAGTTATTACGCCCTTATGGGTTCCTGCATTGATTGCATCAAATGCTAATTTTAATGTGCTGTACACTGTTGGTCCTGTGGTGCCTGCAGTGGCTGTTACACTCACCTGTGCATTTGCTCTTTGAATAAAAATACTAAGCAGCAAAACAACAATTAAGGCAAGCGAAGTTGAAAAAGTATTTCTGAATATAAGTGTGTAGTTTTTTTTCATAGATTAATGTTTTAAATTGATTTTATTTTTTGATTTTAAACTTAAATACATCACTATAAACAAACAAAAGTTTGTTATGGTATTTGAGTTGCACTTGAAGAAATGGATTTCTCACTCCTGTTGATGAGAGTTTGTTAATAAATAAATTTTAATGTCTTATATTTGGTTTAGCTGTAGCAAATAACATATTATATATGCTTATATATTTCATTAAAGCGTAATACTGCCAAATTAAAAAGCAAAATTACTATAATAAATTCAAAGGAAACTGGTTTTTAACATTTATTAATGTTTTTTGCTGAAATCATTGGTGTTATTTGATTCACAATTAATTAAAACGTTAGGTGATACATTTGCTTGCTAAATCCGTATAGCACCTTAGGTTTCAGACGAAATTTTTTAGTCCCCTTAAGTTGTTCTCATTGTCTTCTTTGTAATTCTTTTCCTGAAATTAGGATGTTGAATCAGCTAACATTTACTGTTATTATAAATTTGAACAATTACTTTTCTTACAAAAAGAACAACAATTTTGTTTTTCATTAGATGAACCGAAATAGATCAAATTTTGTATGTTGCTGATTAATAGTGATATGAGATTGTAAATATGAGATTATGTACAGATCGTTTACGTTTGTTGCCCGATCATGATAGATTATTGCCTGATCATGAAAGATCATTACCACATCTTGAAAGATTATTACCAGATCTTGATTGATTATTGCCACATCATGAAAGATCATTACCTGATCATGATAGATCATTACCACATCTTGATTGATTAGTGCCAGATCATGATAGATCCTTACCTCATCGTGAAAGATCCTTACCACATCATGAAAGATCCTTACCTCATCATGATAGATCAGGCACTAAACGTACACGATGTGTACATAATCTGATATTTAAGCAAATTATTAAGGCTACATCCTAAAACCTACTCTTTGTTGTTCTTTATAATCAGCATTTTACCAATATTGTAAGGGTATAAATCTTTTTCCTGACACCCTATAAATCAACAAACCCGTCAGGCAATAAATCCTGAGGGGTTTGTTTTAAATCAGCACTTAAACTCAGAGTATTTTTAGCACTTCTACCTCATAGTCATTCCGGGATATTGAACAAAAGGACTTAGGTAAGTCTGGGTTCAAATAAATTGAAATCATCAAATAAATCTTCAGGCTTTGGTAGAATTCGACAAGATAAAAACCATAGAGTCCATTTGCTCAGTACGATTTCCAGATCAATACCTCCTGAACTCAGTTTTCCTTCCAAAGTACTTGTTGAAAAATTATAATTTACATTGGAATTATTGAAATAAACAGGATTATCCGACCATGCTTCCAGATGGTTACAGCTGATTACTCAAATGTGATAATTTCTGTCTAGTCCTGAAATACGTTGACCATTTTTGAGGTATAAAAACAACACAAAAATGGCAACA
>JBAWXL010000176.1:0-9798 GCA_037144095.1 Bacteroidota bacterium | reverse complement strand
CCTTTTTATCTTGTACGCACCAACCTATTAAAACAGAAACAAACTGGGGAGTTTTCAAAGATGTGTCTTGTGCCGGAAATGATTCGATTTTTCAATTTCTTGAAAATGTTTTGAACGAAGTAATGACACTTTTCCCTTTCGAATATATTCATGTTGGAGGCGATGAAGTCCCAAAATATCGTTGGGATAATTGCAGCAAATGCACCGAACGCAAGAAAGCCCTGGGCTTGAAAGACTCTGATGAATTGCAACAATATTTCATCAACAGAATGAATGAATTTTTGCTGAAATCTCAAAAAAAGTTGATTGGATGGGACGAAATTTTAGATGGAGGTACTTTGCATAATGTAACAGTTCAATCGTGGAGAGGAATAGAAGGTGCAGTTAAAGCAGCAAAAACAGGAAACGATGCCATTATGTCGCCCACTGCTTATGCCTATTTCGATCACAGCGTTGATGGGCTTTCGTTGAGTAAAGTATATAGTTTTGAGCCTATCCCAAACGAATTATCTGTAGAGGAATCGAAACATATTTTGGGAGGCGAGTGTAATCTTTGGACAGAACACATTACTGCAAATAATCTTGATAATATGGTGTTTCCACGCCTTCTGGCAATGTCTGAAGTGTTGTGGTCTCCAAAAGAACATAAGAGTTTCAATAATTTCAAAAAAAGATTAGACAAGCATTATGTGTTATTAAAACAAAAGCAAGTCAACTATGGCTTTGAAGATGTGCCTGTAATTTACAAGGTGGGCTATGTTGAAAATAAAGGATTTACGATTAATCTCACCAGCGGTCAAATAGGTTCGAAGTTGTTTTATCAAATTGAAAACAATGATAATAATGCGTTTAAACCTTACACCGTACCTTTGGTTATGAACTCTTCTTTCACCATAAAAGCAAAAGCTTCATACAAAAACGTTGCTGATACCACTTTGTACATTAGGAAATTAGTTCTTCATAAAGCACTTGGCAAAACATTATCATTGATAAATCCATATAGCGCTAATTATTCGGCATCAGGTGCAAATTCATTAATCGATGGTCAAAAAGGAACCAATAACTTCAGGGATGGAATTTGGCAAGGCTTTCAGAAAAAGGATATGGAAGCCATCATTGACTTGAAGAATGCTGCTAAAGTTCAATATATATCAGCTGGCTTTTTGCAAAGTGTGCCTTCTTGGATATTCTATCCTGAATGGGTTGAATTCTCAGGTTCAATGGATGGAAAAACCTACACAAGCATTTCAAAAGTGGTCAATTCCATTTCAATGAAAGATGAAAACACAACAACTCACGATTTTGAAACCACATTTCCACCTGTTACGTATAGATATATTAAAGTCATAGCAAAAAGCGTTGGTATTTGTCCCGAATGGCATAATGGAGCAGGAGGAGAAGCATGGGTTTTTTCAGATGAAATCATTATAAAATAAATTAAATACAAAATAATTATGGAAAACGAACAAAAATCAAATTACAAAGTAGCCTTTATAGTGGTTACAATGCTGTTCTTTATGTGGGGTTTTATTACCTGCATGAATGATATCCTAATCCCTTTTCTCAAGAAAATGTTTCTTCTTCAACGATGGGAATCGATGATGGTGCAATTTACTTTTTTTGCTGCCTATTTCATTGGATCGGTTATTTATTTCATTTATTCCGTAAAAAAGGGCGACCCCATATCCAAAATTGGATATAAGAATGGAATCTTGTTAGGTTTATTCATTTCTGCATTTGCTTGTTTGCTGATATATCCATCGGCTGCATTTCAAAGCTTTCCTCTCTTTCTAATTGCCTTATTTATTTTAGGACTAGGATTCACCCTACTACAAATTGCTGCCAATCCTTATGTAACTTTGTTAGGTCCTTCTTCAACAGCTTCCAGTCGCTTGAATCTTTCACAAGCTTTCAATTCACTTGGAACAACCTTAGCGCCAATCATTGGTGGTTATCTTGTGTTTTCTTTCTTTGCAAAGTGGGGAAGTCAATTGTTGGATATTCAAGGCGCATTAGTTTCAAATGATCTTGGACAACCTCTTTCATCTATGAGTGTTCAGCTTCCTTATATCATTTTCGCAGTAATTTTCATACTCATTGCCATCGTAATTAAATTAACACATTTACCGGCATTTAGCAGCTCAACTAACTTAGAGAAGGGGATGCATGCTTTTAAATATCGCCAATTAAAACTTGGAATGATAGCGATATTTGTATATGTGGGTGCTGAAGTAGCAGTAGGAAGTGCTTTTATCAATTATTCAAAGGAAAGCATGGGTTTCCCAGAAATGAAAGCAAAAGCTTTTCTTGCATTTTATTGGGGCGGTTTAATGATTGGGCGTTTTCTGGGTTCTATGTCTTTAGGCAGTATGCCGAAAGTGAAAAAATATAGCTCTATGTTATTATTCTCATTGTTGACTTTCTTGTTGATTTGGGGCGTTAATTACATAACTATGACCTGGTTTGAAAATGGACAAGGTTTGACATTTAATGATGTTTGGCCTTATTTAATTTTAATTGTAATTAATTATATTGGTTTTATCTTAGGACGATCCTTACCCGGACGCACCCTCATGATTTTCTCTTTTATTGCGATTGCTTTATTGGGATTTGCTTTAGTTAGTACCGGACAGGTTGCTTTTTGGTCAATTATTGGTTTAGGTTTATTTAATTCAATTATGTGGTCTAATATTTTTTCATTGGCAATTGATGGCATGGGAGAGCATACTTCACAAGGATCTTCACTTTTAGTTATGATGATTTTAGGAGGTGCCATCCTTCCTGTATTAGTGGGTGCAGTAGCTGATGTTTTGGGTGGATATCACAATTCTTTCTATATCCCGATTTTTTGTTACTTTTACCTCGCGTTTTATGGTTGGAAAGGCTATAAACCTCGCATATCTAAACAATAACTAAATGGAACTTATCTCGCTAGGAATAGACATTGGAGGAACTAACACTGTCGCAGGCTTTGTTGATAGAGATGGTAAAGTGCTTGCTAAACTGAATATTAGAACAAGTGATTTCGATTTGCTTGATGATTTTTTGGATGCGCTCACATTAGAAATTAATAAATGCTTCGAGTCCTTGCAAAATGGATACCGCTTATGCGGAATCGGAATTGGAGCACCAAACGGAAATTATTTTACCGGGACTGTCGACTTTGCACCAAATTTAAGATGGAAAGGAATTTTACCTCTCGCTGAAAAGTTTCACGAGAGGTTTAATGTTCCTGCAGTATTAACTAATGATGCCAATGCGGCTGCAATTGGTGAAATGATGTACGGTGGTGCTCGAGGCATGAAGGATTTTGTTGTGGTAACTTTAGGAACCGGAGTAGGAAGCGGGTTTGTTGTAAATGGCGAGCTTGTGTATGGTCATGATGGTTTTGCCGGTGAATTGGGACATACAATAGTGGACATTGAAGGCAGGTTTTGTGGTTGCGGAAGGAAAGGCTGTTTAGAAACATACACTTCAGCCAGCGGGCTTAAAAGAACTGTTCTTGAATTGCTCGAAAAATCCCATGTGCCTTCAAATCTCAGGGTTTTTAGTATGGATTCAATCTCAGCTAAAAATATCGCTGAAGAAGCGAATAAAGGAGATGCTATTGCGCTTGAAGCTTTTGAAATAACCGGGAAAATACTTGGATTGAGTTTGGCAAATACCATTGCAATTACAAGTCCTGAAGCGATATTTTTATATGGTGGGCTTAGTAAATCAGGCAATGTTTTATTTGAACCTACAAAAAAATATATGGAATTGTATTTGCTTAATATATTTAAAAATAAAGTAAAGCTTCTTTGTTCTGAACTTGAAAGCGACCATGCAGCTATTTTAGGTGCCAGTGCTTTGGTTTGGAAAGAGATGAGTTAATAACGCATTTTTCTTCATTTCGAAGATTTCATTTTAATACTATTGCATATTATTTTGTCTGTTATTTAATCAAATTCAAACTTTCAACCCAATGAAAAAGTATTCATTTTTGCTGATGATAATTTTAATCAGCTGTTTTTCTTATGCTCAACGTTCAGTTACTGATTTTAATTATTATCAGCAAATTGAGAAGGACTTTAATGTCCGGAAATCTTTAATCTTTAATCAATATAGTGGTTTAAATGATGCATTTATTTCTACTTTAAGTTCAAAAGAAAAGGATGCTCTTCAGTTTTTATATGCTTACATGCCTTTAAATGATATTGCAGATCATGATGCTGGCTTTTATTTAAAGAATATTAAATCGAGTTTAGAAGCACAGCAATATTTTTCATGGGGAAAGAATATTCCCGGCAATCTGTTTCTGCATTTCGTTTTACCCATAAGGGTGAACAATGAGTTCCTCGATTCATCACGCTGGGTGTTTTTTAATGAATTGAAAGATAGGGTGAAGTTATTAAGCATGGAACAGGCTATTTTAGAAGTGAACCATTGGTGTCATGAAAAGGTGTGTTATAAAGGTTCTGATGGAAGAACTTCATCGCCACTTTGCACCATTAGAACTTCGTTTGGCAGATGTGGCGAAGAGTCGGTGTTTACTGTGGCCGCACTACGTGCTGTGGGTATTCCTGCACGTCAGTGTTATACACCCCGTTGGGCACATTGCGACGATAATCATGCCTGGGTTGAAGTTTGGGTTGAAGGAAAGTGGCATTATATTGGCGCTTGCGAACCCGATGTAGCTCTTGATAAAGCCTGGTTTACTGCTCCTGCCAAAAGGGCCATGCAAGTGAATACTAATGTATTTGGAAAATATCAGGGAGATGAAGAGGTTTTGTTTAAAGGGAAATATCACACCCGCATCAATCTCATTCAGCAGTATACTGAAACGAAAAATATAGTAGTGAAAGTGATGAATGAAAAAAATAAACCTATCGACAGTGCTCAGGTGCTGTTTTGTTTGTATAACTATGCCGAGTTTTATCCATTAGCAAAGAAATTTACTGACATTCATGGAGTTTGTGATCTGAAAACCGGTTTAGGTGATATTGTGCTTTGGATTAGTTATAAAGGAAAGTTTAATTATGCCAAAGTGAGTTCTTCAATGAAAGATACATTAGTTATCATACCTTCAAAAACTTTTAGCTCTTTAAGTTATAATGAAATGGATTTAGTGCCGCCACCCGAATTACCTATTAATGAAACTAATTCGGCAGATTTGGCTAAAATTAATGACAATCGTTTGCATTATGAGGATAGCTTGCGAACAAATTATATGAGTACTTTCCCTGATAGTGGCGCTGTCAGTGATTTCGCAACCGGTTTAAAAGTGAATTTTGAAACTTTGATGAATATTATTTCAGAATCAAAAGGCAATTGGAAAGAGATCATTAAGTTTCTAAGCTGGGTGCCTGAAAATAGGATGAAAGATGCCATAGGATTATTGAAGAATATTACTGAAAAAGATGTGCGCGATTGTCCATCTGATATATTAAAAGATCATTTGCTTAATTTTCAGTTTAATCCGGCGTATTCGGAAGAAATAAATTATCAATATATTTTAAGTCCGCGAATTTCTACTGAACAGCTCACGGCTTTCAGAAGCTATTTAATCAAGCTTTTGGGCGAAGCTTTTAAGCAAGATGCTCAAAAAAACATTCAGTTTATTATAAAAAGAATTAATCAGGATATTCAAATTGATAATGAAGCGAATTATTACAATATACCCATTACCCCAATTGGTGTGATGCAAGTTCGCGCGGCCGATAAGACTTCGCGAAACATTCTTTTTGTGGCAATTTGCCGCGCCATGGGCATTCCTGCCCGATTGGAAACTGCTACCCTGAAACCTCAGTATTATCATGATAACACTTGGGTTGATGTGTATTCCGAAACGGCTGAATTGCAAGTTTCGCCAAAAGGGAAATTGAAAGTGATGTCGGATGCTAATAATAGTGTGATTCCGCAATATTCAACTCATTATACTTTTGCTAAATTGGGGAATGCTAATTTGCAAACCCTCGACTATGAAGAAAACCCGACGGTAGTGAATTTCCCTTACACTTTGGATTTAGACACCGGAAGTTATGTGTTGATTACAGGAACACGATTGAAAAATGGCAGTGTTTTATCGTCTGTTCAGCCTTTTAGTATAAGAAAAGATAAGCTTACGGAGTTGAATATTACGCTGCGGAAACCCATTTTAAGTGCACAGGTATTGGGGAGTATTGATATGAAACAAAGCATCAGTCTGGAAGAAAAAACAAACACCAACCTGGCTTCCTTGCATTGGGGAGTGAATATCATAGCCGCATGGGTTACACCTGATGCCGAGCCCACAAAACATTTATTTGCCGAACTACAACAGTTTGAAAAACAACTAAATTCAGCCAATATTCCTGTTGTGCTTTTTGTGCAAAACGATAAAGAAGTAGCTGCGTTGAAAGCTGTTTTGCAATCGTATCATCTTCCAAAGAATATTTTTGTAGGGAAAGATGATCAGTTGAATTTGATGAAAAGCATTAAATTAAATGAAGCCACTTCCATCACAACTGAGTTTCCGGTAATCAGTGTGATTAAACCGCAAGGAGAAATGATTTTTTACTCAAAAGGATACCAAATTGGTTCGGTCGACCGAATGATGCAGGTGTTGAAATAAGTTTCAATTAAGCTAATTCAGAATTGCTTATAGAAGGGGCAGGGATGATTTTTCAAATTCACTAAACCATTCATTTAATTTTTCTTCTTTTCTCAAAAAAAAATCATTTATCTTTGTGCTAAATTTTTAATACAGCAATTTTAGATTTATTTGGAAATGGATATTGAAGAAGATGACCTTAGCATTGATGAATTGGCAAGAAGAGATTGCCTATCGTTGAAGGCATGTATTGTTTGCAAAGAAAATGATCTTTTTACTTTAAAAAGCTTAGTTGATCTTTATAAAAATAATAACTATAGTTTTCAGTTTTATAAATGTTATGGCTTAGAAGTTTTTCAGCAATTAGAGAGAGTTTGTAGAAAATATTTTTTCTATTTTAAATTTATAGATCCCGAAGTTGAAGAAAGATATCTTGTTTCAGATATTTTTAACAGGCTTACTCCTTTACAAAAAAACACTCTTATTAAATACACAGGATATCTGATTACTTTTTTAAGTTCATTTTTTCAATTTAAATTTTATAAAATATCAGATACTACTCAGAAAGATGTTATTATTGAAAAGCTTATTTTACATCAATTATCTCTGGATAAAACAACTGATTTTAGAGAAATAGATTCATCACAAGAGTTTAAGGAATTGAAAAATTCTATCTTCTCGTTTATCAAAGATATAATCATAATTAAAGATGTAAATTTAGATTCTTTTTTCACAAAAAGGATTATTAAAAACTGTTTAGAGAGTATATCAGATAATCTTGTCGAACAGTTGGATTTAGTTTGCTTTAAGTATGCAGAAATTAGGCTTTTTGCCTTTATTAAAAGGCTAATTGACAGCGGACTCATTTGCACTCAAGTTGAAAACACTTTATTTCAATACATGTATACGAATGAGTTTTCGCCAAATAATACTTTGTCTGATTTAAGCAAGCTTTTTAATAAATCAATCAGTTATGTGAATAATAAACGAGAAAGGTTAAATTGGCATTTAAATAAATGTTTTTCATTTATTCCTTTTATCTATAGCCATTTAACGCATTATGGTTTAAATAATGAAGATGAAATTATCGTGATAAAACCTCAAGTTTTAAATGAAATTAATGCTCGTGAAGCAGTCAATTTCACACATAGTTTTATGATTTACATTTTCGGAGTGCTATTTAGAAATACGCATGCCTTAATATCCTTAAAGAGTGCTCCTTTGCCAAAGGAGATACACGATAACTACTACTTTATTAGATCAGTGGGTTTTAAGAACTCAAATATTACAAATTTTATTCTCGAAATTAATTTCAGAAAAAAGAGTAAGTTTAAACCTTCTTTCCCTGTAAAATTAGATGAACTGATTTTGAAGCATTTTAAATTGGAAGAGCAAAATGATTTCAGTAAAATTAGTAAATTATGCAAAACCATTGTAGAAGAAGTATTTGAATTAGAAATAGATAATGATAACATCATTATATTCAATCAAAATGAACCTAAGTTTAAATTTGAATACTATTATAAAATATTAGATGAAAATGGAAGTGTAATGCGCCTAAAAGATATAGTCGAAAGAGCAAATGTTTTATTTCCATTTATTAATGCAAATGAGGGTAGAGTTCGTTCGATAATGCTTGCTAAACCAAAGATTTTTATTTCAATTTCTAATCGCAGCACCTATGGTTTGCGAAAATGGGAGAATGAGAGCTTGAAAGGTGGTAGAATTTGGAAATTTGCTCAAGAATATTTACAAAACGAAACCGAGCCAAAACATATTTCTGAAATTACAGAATACATCAACAAATTTCAACTTAACACCTATATTAAAAGTGTAATAGCAAATTTACAAGCGCAAAAAAAAGATATATTTGTTTTTTACAATGGGCAATATGTTGGTTTGAAATCAAAAAAATATAAGGTTGATACTTCTAAATATGTTAATTTTAAAGGGATGCATTTTACATTTAATGCATTTAGGGAGTTTAATAACTGTGAAATGAGTAAAGTGATTATGTTTTTCATGAAGAAATATAATTATACCGAAGCCCAGGTTAAATGTGCAATAAAAACAAGAATTGATAAGGGGCTAATGAGCATTTCGAACGATAATAAACTTATAATACACGAGGCTCGAAAAAAGTAAATAATTTCCTTTTTTATATTTAATTTAGCAGGTGTTGACTGTAATTATTACATTCCCGGTATTCTTCAACTATTCTTCAAATTCTAATTATTAAGGAATCTTGTTTGATGCAGGTATTCCAACATTGTCGCATACTATATGATAATAGGTAAACGTATAACTTTTATAAACATATAAAATGGCACCAACGCCTTCTATTGGCATGTTATGTTCTTTATATATGTTAAAAGAAAAAATATTTATAATTTTTATATGAACTAAAAGCATTGAAAATTAATGAAATGCAAATTCGCGACGAAGTAAAGTGAAAATAAAATACTGTTCATGAAAAAAAAACACTTGACAAATGATTTTATTTGATTATCTTTGTCGTTCGTTTGTCATATCTTGTCAATTATTATTTATTTTTTACTTGTGATGAATATTTGTTGTGATAAAGGTTTTCCGTTTTTCGATGCTGCTCTTTTGCTGAAAAGAGGGGAGGAGGACTTTATGTATGGCTCACAACACGCTTCTAAAATTCATTTTCAAACTATAACTACCCATAATTTTAACCACAATAATTCCAATCAACCCGAAAATTGTGGTTCATCATTTTCAATTCTACCTAAAAACATCGCTTGCAGAATTAAAAATATTGATTTTGAAAGCATTTTCAACGCTGAAAAAATTCAGTTTACCTCAAAAAGTATGATTCCCGCCTCGGGCAAAACCATTCCCGCCTCGGGAAAAACAGTTTTTCCCGAGGCGGGAATCATTTTTCCCGAGGTGGGAACGATTTTGCCCAAGAAGAAAATTGATTTTCCCAAGGTGGGAATGACTTTTTCCGAGGTGGGAATTGCTCCACCCGAAGGGGGAATAGTTTTTTTTGAGGGGGGAAATGTTTTTACTGAGGGGGGAATGCCTCTACCCGAGGGGGGAATTGTTTATACTGAGGGGGGAATGGCTCTACCCGAGGGTGGACTTGTTTATCCCGAAGGGGGCATGGCTCTTCTCGAGGTGGGAATCGTTTTGCCGGAAGCGTTACCGTTGCTTCCCGTGGTAGGGCGCATTGATGTCGATGTGGCGATTGTTCTTCGCGG